>NZ_JQLU01000005.1:607522-911283 GCF_000744375.1 Carnobacterium gallinarum DSM 4847
GCAAAATCATCTAAACCATCAAATGGTGAAGGTACATTTGTAAATTCCGCTTGCTGTGATTGTTGAGGCTCTGGTTTAGTTGAATTTGATTCGGTTACTGGCTTTGTGCCTTGAGTTCCAGTAGCAGATCCTTGATTCATCGCTGGTGATGCAGGAGATTCCTCACTTGGACTTGAAGCTGCTTTATTTTGACTTAGATATTGCGTGCGAATCGTTGGCCATTGTTCACTTGGCACACAAATCATAGTGGGTGTATGTCCAATCAAACGGCGCATATACTCACTAATCGCTTCACTCAACTCAGTATCATTCGTTGCTTTTTGACACAAAATATCGTATTCAAATGAAACAATTAAACCACTTGGGCTGGCTGCTACTGGTGTTGAAGCTTTCATAATCGCACGTTGCGTTACCGATAACATATTCAACAAGTCTGGCCACAAATCACGTAATTGTAGTAAATTATCTTTAGTCGCTTCTTTTAACACACTATAAATCGCTGTAGTATTCGGCTTAAACTGACCACCATTCGCTTTCTTTTGAACCACTTTAGCTGGTGCTTTTTTAACAGCTGTACCGATACCTTGCTCTTTCATTTCTTGTAGTTGTTTTTTCAAAGCTTGCATTTCTGCTTCTAGTTGGGAAACATCTCCATTTGATGATGGCTGACTTTGAACTGAATTGGCAGTATGCACTGGAATTGGCATCTCACTTACCACTGCCGTCACTCCCGTAGTTCCACGTAATTGGGTCATTTTAACAGTTGCCACTTCAAGATAAATATCCGGATGATTGCTAAAACGCATCTCACTTTGAGTTTCATTTAAAATCGTAATCACTTGATACAAACTCTCTGCTGGCATTTTCTCACTTAACTCTTTAAAACTACTATCAGCACTAGCTTCTTCCAACAATTCAATCATTTGCGGAGCTTGCTGATAAACGAGTAAATCTCGACTGAATAAGATTAAATCCTCAACAAAACGGGCAGCATCTTTTCCTTCTGCCAAAATACTTTGTAAGAGAGACAGCCCTTGCTCAGTATTATGCGTTAAAATCGCATCAAAATAATTAAGTAAGAGCTCTTGAGTTAAACTTCCAGTAACACTCATAGCGTTAGCTAAAGTGACCATATCATCTCCATATGAAATAACTTGATCTAAAATGCTCAAAGCATCCCGCATTCCACCTTCAGCGACCCGAGCAATAACTGGTAATGCTGCATCTTCAAAACCAATTTTTTCTTGATTTAAAATATACACCATTCGCTCACAAATATCCTTCACAGAAATACGTTTAAAATCAAAACGCTGTGTTCGTGAAATAATCGTCAAAGGTATCTTATGAGGTTCTGTTGTTGCGAGAATAAAAATAACATTTTTAGGCGGTTCTTCTAATGTTTTTAAGAGTGCATTGAAGGCCCCTGTAGAAAGCATATGCACTTCATCAATAATATAAACTTTATAGTCAGCACTAGTTGGTGCATATTTTGCCTTATCCCGAATGTCGCGAATTTCTTCAACACCATTGTTACTAGCCGCATCAATTTCAATAACATCATTTAACTGTCCAGAAGTAATTGCTTTACATGATTCACATTCATTACAAGGCTCGCCATTCTCTAAAAAATGACAGTTAATAGCCTTGGCAAAAATCTTCGCCGCACTTGTTTTACCTGTTCCTCTAGGTCCAGTGAATAAATAAGCATGACTTGATTTCCCTTGAATCAAAGCATTTCTAAGTGTTTGTGTAATGGCACGCTGTCCGGCAATGTCTTGAAAACGTTGGGGACGCCATACCCGATAAAGTGCTTGATAGCTCATCCATTTCCCTCTTTCTTGACCATGTAGTTACTGTCCTCCATTATACTTTATTTATAAATGAATTTCATTAGGAAAGCTAGAATTCTTAGAATAAACTCGTTAACAACTACGATTACTTATTTGTTTTTTTATTTTGCTAAAAATTACTATTTAAAATCCTAGAAAATACATCAGCCTAATTACATCAAAAAAATAAGATTTCTAGTAAGGAAGCACTAGAAATCTGATTTTATTTTTATTACTTATTTTTGAACTACTTCAGCACCGAAAGGCATTAAAGCAAGACGTGCTAATTTGAAACATTGTAATCCGAATGGAATTCCCACAATTGTGATGCAAAAAATAGCTCCACTAACTAAATGTGTTATCGCTAATGGAAGCCCACTAACAATCAACCAAATAATATCTACCACAATCGACAAACTGGAACCATTATAGACGACTTCTTTACCAAATGGAAAGAATGTCAAACCTGCTATCTTAAAACACTGTTGCCCGATTGGAATCCCAACAATCGTAATTGACCACAAAATACCTGCTAAAATCCAACCAAGTCCGGACACTAATCCACCAAAAATAAACCATAAAATATTTCCTAAAGTACTCATTGCTATCCCCTATCCTTTTAGACTACTTCTTATTATACAAGATAATAAATAAGATGCTATAAAAAATACTTTTCTTAAGATTAATTTATATTCAAAAATAGTATCTACTAAACACGTCAGAAAATCTAATTCCCTATTTTTTATTGACTAAAAAAAAGACTTTAAAATCAAACATCTGATTTTAAAATCTGTTTTTCTATTTTTAATTAATTTACTTTTGAATACCAAGGTTGCGCTGTTCCTTTTAAGACTTGATCCAACGCTTCAATATTGGCTTTCCCTGTAGTTTGTAACCACTCTCTAGCAACGTCTTCTCCCTCTTTGGCAAATGGAGCTACGCCATTCTTCCACGTTGCTCGCCCACACAAAACACCGTTGAAACGAGATCCGGCTTCATGGGCAAACTGTAACGTTTCTTGGAATAATTCAGCACTAACGCCAGCACTTAGAAAGATAAATGGTAGCTCTGTTGCTTGACTTTGCTTAGTAAAATAACCTAATGCTTCTTCTCTAGAATACACACTTTCATCACCAAAACCAGCCACATAATTCATATTTACTGGGACTTCCATTTTCAACACATCCACATTGTATTGTGGTTTTGAGAATTCTTTCATCATGTCAATCACTTTATGTGGTTTGACTTTGGCATATTCTTTTCCGTTAACATCAGCGTTTTCTGCATCATATGAAACCAACTCTAAGAAGAAAGGAATATCTTCGGCAACACATTCTGAACCAACCCGTTCCATAAAAACATGTTTTAATTCATTGATCTCAGCGGATTCATCTACATCATAATATAACAAGAATTTCACAGCATCTGCGCCATTTTCTTTTAGACGTTTCACTGACCAATCAGGCAATAAGTCTGGTAAACGACCAGGTTCTGACGCATCATAGCCTGTTTTTTCATAAGCAATTAATAGCCCCGCCTCTGAATCACGGACTTGCGCTGCTGGCAAACCAAATTCTGGGTCTAATAAAATTGAACTTGCATAAGGCGTTAATTCTTCCGAAACCAACTCTTTAAACCGAATAATGCCTTCATCACCAATTTCTTTTGGACTATCTTGGGCAATCATTTTCTTTAACGAGCCTCTTTGATCAATTGCCAAAGCGCCAATAATCCCATTTTCATCAGACAATCGTTCTAAAGCCGCTCTTTTATTTTTCGTTAAGGTTAACATATTTTTAAAACTCCTTTATTTTTATTAAGCAATTCGCTCTTTAATCGTTTGAATAATAATTTCCTTTGAATTAGCTGATTTTAATGCAGTTTTTGCTTCTTCATTCATTAATAATCTCGCTACTTTTGATAATAATTGTAGATGAGTTGTGCCTTTTTCAGCTTCTGGAATCAATAATGAAATCACAAAATCAATCGGTTTTTCATCCATTGAATTCCATTCGACACCCTTCGTTAATTTCAAAATAATAATTGCTGGTTGCTGAATCTCACTACTTTTTGCATGAGGAATGGCAAATCCATCCATCATTCCCGTTGTTCCTTCAGCTTCCCGTTGCTCCAATCCTACTAAAACGGCTGCTTGGCTTGTTGCTAATCCGTTTTCATAAGCAATTTTGGCAATTAATTGAAAAGCGGCTGCTTGATCTGTTACATTCTCATCTAAACGAATCCATTCATTTGCTAATAGTTCCATCTTTATTCGCTCCTCTTTTTGTTAAGCTTTGACTGGTGCTTTTCCAATAATATGCTTGTGGATTAAGCCTAATAAAAGCCCTCCAACGATTGATCCAATTAAAATCGCTACTACCCATAACAACCCATGAGTCACAACAGGTAACACTAGAAATCCTCCATGAGGTGCTGGAACTTGAACATTAAACATGTAAGTTAGAACCGCGGCAATCGATGAACCAAGCATCATCACTGGAATGACACGAATCGGATCTTTTGCTGCAAACGGAATCGCGCCTTCGGTAATATGCGTTGACCCTAAAATAAAGTTCACAAGTCCTGCATTTCGTTCGTTGCTATCAAAATAATCTTTAAAGAATAACACTGCAAACCCTGTAATTAATGGTGGTGCAATACAGGCAGCTGAAACACCCGCCATAAAATAGGTATTTCCTTGTGCTAATAGTGCTGTCCCTGTAACATAAGCCGCCTTGTTAATTGGACCGCCCATATCAAATGCACACATACATCCAACAATAACCCCTAAAACAATTGGACTTGAATTTTGAAAGCCTGCTAAGAAATCCATCATGCCATTGTTGATACTTTCCATTGGGGCTGAGATTCCTGTCATGATTAAACCCGTTACAAAGACGCCAATTACTGGATATAAGAAAATCGCTTTCAATCCATCTAATGATTTTGGTAATTTTTGTAGTAGTTTGCCTAACAGAACAATTACATACCCGGCTAAAAACCCTGAAACAATTCCACCTAGAAAACCTGTTCCGCCATTAGAAGCAATCAAACCACCAACAAATCCCACAACTAAACCGGGACGTTTTGCAATACTTTCAGCAATATAAGCAGATAAAACGGGGACCATTAGCCCCATCGCCAAACCACCAATAGTCTTTAAATTAGCAGCAAATTCATTGTATTGGGCATTTGCTGGATCAGCTGAGTAGATGCCCCACAAAAAGGAAATCGCCACAAGTACCCCACCACTGACAACAAAGGGCAACATATGAGAAACACCATTCATTAGATGTTTATAGATTAAACGTCCAATATTGGTTTTATTTTCCAGTGATTCAGCTGCATCAATTTTTTGATCTGAGTTGCTGGCACTTGAAGTTTCGCCAGCCATAATTGAGCCTTTACCATCTAATGCATCTTGAATTAATTTAGTTGCTTCTTTGATTCCTTTACTTACAGATACATCAATTACTCGTTTCCCCACAAAACGTTCAGCATGAACATCTTTATCTGCCGCGATAATAACAGCATCTGCATTAGCAATTTCAGCTTCCGATAACGCATTTTCAACTCCAATTTGACCATGTGTTTCTACTTTAATGCTAATTCCTTTTGCTTTAGCTGCTTGCTCCAAGGCCTCTTGCGCCATGTACGTGTGAGCAATACCAGTTGGACAGCCAGTTGCTGCCACAATTTTAAATTCTGACATCTTATTTTCACTCCTTTTTCCATATCATTTGGTTGTTAAATCTTTGATCGTAATCTGTTTCTGTAGTTCCTTAACATCTTTAAAATCGGTTAATCCTGGTGAAAAAGCAGTTGAGCTTCCGGCAGCAATTGCCATTTTCAAAGCAGCTTCTGTTGCAGCGCCTTTTTCTAAACACCCAATAAAGGTTGCCAATAACGTATCCCCCGCACATGCCGTATTGACGACTTTCCCAGTTGGTGCATTGCCGTATAAAATCTTCTCTTTGCTGAAAAACAATGAACCTTTACTTCCCAGTGAAACCAATACCATTTCAGCTCCTGATAAGATCAATTGTTTCCCCGCTTCCAACAATTCCGAATCGGATAACGCTGTCTTTTGAAACCAGACAGCTAATTCTTCATCATTTGGTTTTAAGCAGTAAGGTTTTGCTTCTAAACAATCCATGACTACTGCTGAACTTGTATCCAGTACGAAACGAAATTTATTTTTTTTCGCTATTTCAGCAATCTTCTTCAAAACCTCATCTGTGATTCCTTTAGGATTACTGCCAGAAACAATCAATAAATCCTCTTTGGTTAACTCGCTAATCTGAGTTAACAATTGCTGTATCTGTTTTTCTTGAATCAGTGGACCTTGATTTACTAGTTTATATTCTGTATTTTCTGATTCAACATGAGTAAAAACATTAATTCGCGTTAATCCATCTACCTTAACAAAATCTGTTTGAATGCCTTTTTCTTGCAACTCCTCTTCAATAAAACGACCAGTAAATCCACCACTAAATCCTAACGCTTTACTCTCAATATCCAACATTTTTAAAACGAATGAAACATTAACTCCCTTGCCATTTGCTTGAACATCATCCTCCACCGTTCGATTAACTATTTCTGGTAAATATTCATTAGTGGAAACAAATAAATCAATCGCTGGGTTCATTGTGCATGTATAAATCATGAAACCCCTTCTTTCTTTTTAGCTTGCCTTTCTTTATACTAGTAGTATGACAGAAAAAAGATTGTAAAGGTTTTCAGTTTTAAGGATAATTTAGTGTTTTTGGCTGAAAAACTTTTCAATTTCATTTGTTACTATTGGGGGAATCAATCATGAATGCACAATTTTCAAAAAGAATCGCTGAACATAAACTCACACTAAGTAATTCTGAACAGTATCTCTTAGCTTATATTGAAGAGCATTTAGATGAAATGCCTGAGATTTCGATTGTTAAATTAAGTGAGCAAGCCAATGTTTCCACAGCTACCATTGTGCGTACAATGAAAAAATTAGGCTATGAAGGGTTTACTTCTTTTAAGCACCATTTGAAGGAGGAGGAAGAACACAATCCTCGTTTTGCCATTATGGAACAAGTCGATCAAAAGATTCGTGAAGCGATTATCAAAAATGAACAAGAAGTCACCCGAACGATTCAAATGCTTGATAGCGGCACTATTGAAGATGCGATTCAGAAAATAAAAGCTTCTAAGAAAATTATTATATTTGCACGTGGCTTTTCTGAACTAATCGCCAAAGAAATGATGATTAAATTTCAATTAATGGGGAAAAGTTGTGAGTTACACGATGATCCTAATATCATTCGGAGTATTAGTAAAAAAATCAGTCCAGACGATATTGTGATTTTTATTTCTTTAAACGGAGAAACACCAGAATTAGTCGAAGCCGCTAAAAATTGTCAGCACAACAAAGTGTCTTCAATTACATTTACGGCTAACGCCGAAGGACTTTTAGCGCAATTATCTGAACTCGCTTTTGTCGGCTATAAATCATCCATCTCATATTTCCCTGATTATGAAGTTCGCTCCAGACTTCCTTTACAAGTTATGTCCCGTATCCTATTGGATTCTTATGCGATACGAATTAAATAAATAAAATAGAGGATTCTTTTATTTAGATGTACCGACCCCAAAAAGGCAACTTTTTGAGGTCTTTTTATATGACAAAATATGACGTAGAATTTAAAATGACTATTGACCATTATAATCATTTGCGAATCAAAAAAATTAGACTAACAACGTTCAATTTAGAAATAAAATGAGTAAAACTATGTAAAAAAACAGAGTAGAAAATCTACTCTGTAAAAAGTCTAACTTTTTGGGTCACTACACTAACATAAATTTACATACAATTTTTCTTTTTCAAAATAACTGTTTTAAGAACCATGAATCAAACTAAGTTAGAAACTCAAAAGTAATACAGCAGGCTTGTGTCGCTTTTGAGTTTCTACTAGATTAGATTTATTATTGACTCTTTTTAATTTAAACTTATTTTGTTTACAACCACTACTGTCTTAGAATTTTATTATTAAAACTGTATCCTCATTCAATACTCCAGCAGATACTATATCCCAATCTTCATTTGATCTATTCGTACTGTGTTGAGAAATATATAATTTACTTCCTACTTTTTGGGTCACAAATGTGATGTGATGAATTTGATACGAATTTCTTGAACTATATGCTAAAAAATTTCCAACTGTAGCATTTGCCTTTACAGATGAAACAGTCGTATAACCTCGTACATTTTTACCTTCTGCAGTCCAGTAAGTTGCAAAATTATGTGCAAGTTTCCATGCAGTACTTGCTCCACTTGTTGAAAACCAACTATTTCCTGACCCATTAACTTTTGAAGATTGTTCGACTCCACCATAAAATGCTATTTGAGAAGCAAAGTTTGTACAATCTTCTTTATATACAGGAAAAGCTATATTATGACCTTTACCATAGGTTTTAGCATACTTTACAGCGTTGGCTACATTTAGCGCTGTACTTCTTCTGCTCATAGGATTATTAATAGAACCCATAGTTTCAGTTTCTAATAAATCAGAAATATTTTCATTCTTTATATCGTTAAAAGATTTCTTTAAGAGTTCTTCTCTTGCCAGACTTACCTCTTCTTTATTGCTACCATCAGCTTCTTGAATTGCTCCAATTCTAGCTACATAAATAATCGAAAATTCTTTTGCATACTCATAAAAATCTGTATTCTTAATTATATTATTTTCATTTACTACAAAACCATCTAAATATTCAAAATATTCAAAACTTTCCGGATCAATTTTTATAGCGTTTTCATTCATATGAGCTATAATTTTCATTTCAATATTTCCTAGTGTCTCATTTAAGTTGAACGTACTGATTGTCCGCTTCATTTCATCAGTTTTTACCAATTCAGAAATTGTCTTTCCTTCTTCTGCATAAGCATTACTTGCAGGAATTACAATTGTACCCATTAATGCTAGTGCTACTCCACAAAATAATAAACTAAAAATTTTCTTTTTCATTCTCATTAAAATAAACCCCTTTTCAATAGTTTTATTAATTAAATTTAGTTAATAAAATTAATATATCCCAATAATATAACATATGTAAATATTATGCAATAGCAAATAATAAACATTTACACCGTTATATATTTATGATAAATTATAAATATATACTTACAGGAGGTTATCATGAATAAGAAAAAAAAGGTTCCATATTTAATTTTCGTATTAATTATATCTCTTATTATTTTATTTATGGTTTTTACTTCAAGGGATAGCTCATTGAAAAATGAAATAAAAAATTCAAGTTGGAATTTCCAAACCAGTGATGGAGACACAGGAGAATTTATTTTCCATGAAAATACTGCTGATTATACTAACTCCAATGGTGAGCAGTTGTCTGGTCATTACAAAATAAATAGTTTTTCTAAAAAAATAACCATTTTAACTACATCTAGTACTATTGTCATCGTAGTTGCTAGCGTTACCGATAACTATTCGGTTTTAACAGTAGGGTTGAGCGGGTTTAAAGGGGCTGAGGAGACTGTTAGTTCTCTAATGATAAAAAGAAATTAGATTGCAAAAAATCAGCATTTACAAAAAATTGGTTTCTTGCAATTATCATTTTTGAAAATCACAATTCTCGTACGGATTATTTGGGCATTCGATTCTCATATTAACATAGTAAAATATATAAAATGAACAGGATACAATCGGATTGCGTCCTGTTCGTTTTTTATTTGTTACAATCATTTCTTCCAAATTTCATATCGACTTCTTTCTAAAGTAATTTTAAACTAAAATTTATTAACAAAAAATGAAGGGATGACTATTACTCAGCAAACAATCGAAGAAAAGAGTCATCTATTTTTAATTAATTTACTTTTGAATACCAAGGTTGCGCTGTTCCTTTTAAGACTTGATCCAACGCTTCAATGTTGGCTTTTCCTGTAGTTTGTAGCCACTCTCTGGCAACCACTTCTCCCTCTTTGGCAAATGGAGCGACGCCATTCTTCCATGTTGCTCGTCCACATAAAACACCATTGAAACGGGAGCCAGCTTCATGGGCAAACTGCAAGGTTTCTTGGAATAATTCAGCGCTGACACCAGCACTCAGGAAGATAAATGGTAGCTCCGTTGCTTGACCCTGTTCAGTAAAATAACCCAATGCTTCTTCTCTAGAGTACACACTTTCCTCACCAAATCCGACCACATAATTCATATTTACTGGAACTTCCATTTTCAACACATCCACATTGTATTGTGGTTTTGAGAATTCTTTCATCATGTCAATCACTTTATGAGGTTTGACTTTAGCATATTCTTTTCCATTAACATCGTCATTTTCTGCATCATACGAAACCAACTCTAAGAAGAAAGGAATATCTTCTGCAACACATTCTGAACCAACTCGTTCCATAAAGACATGTTTTAATTCATTAATTTCAGCAGCTTCATCTACATCATAATATAACAAGAATTTCACCGCGTCTGCGCCATTTTCTTTTAACCGCTTCACTGACCAATTAGGCAATAAATCTGGTAAACGACCGGGTTCTGAAGCATCATAGCCTGTTTTTTCATAAGCAATTAATAGTCCCGCCTCTGAATCACGGACCTTCGCCGCTGGCAAACCAAATTCTGGGTCTAATAAAATCGAACTTGCGTAAGGCGTTAATTCTTCTGAAACCACTTCTTTAAACCGAATAATTCCTTCGTCGCCGATTTCTTTCGGACTATCTTGCGCAATCATTTTCTTTAATGAGCCTCTTTGGTCGATCGCCAAAGCGCCAATAATTCCATTTTCATCAGACAATCGTTCTAAAGCCGCTCTTTTATTTTTCGTTAAGGTTAACATGAATCATAACTCCTTCTTATTTTTAATTTGGTAAGCCAATGAACCTTCTAAATACGTTGCTTCTAGTTCTAATTCCTTTGACAACACAATAAAATCTGCTGCCAGTCCATAGGCAATCTTGCCACATTTATCAGCAATTCCAACACTTTTTGCAGGAACTGAGCTTCCCATCTGAATCGCTTCAAAAGGTGTGGCAATTCCCCAATCCACCACATTTTTAATCGCATCCTTCAGTTGTAAAACGCTACCTGCTAAACTGCCGCTTTCTAAACTCGCAACGCCGGATTGAACCGTCACAGGAAATTCTCCTAGTTGATAATTACCATCTGGCATTCTTCCTGCTCGCATACAATCCGTAATTAAAGCAATTCGATCACGACCAGTTGCATTCATTAAAATATCAGCGGCTACAGGATGAACATGATGCCCATCACAAATTAGCTCATTAAAAACATTTTTTAACGACATCGCTGCGCCCACCATTCCCGGCTCACGATGATTTAAAGGACTCATGCCGTTGTAGGTATGCACAAAAATAGAAGCTCCATTTTCAACAGCTGTTTTAGCTTCTTGATAAGTAGCATCACTATGAGCCAAGGCAACATAAATACCTAATTTTTTCGCAAACCGAGTAAATTCTGCTACCCCTTCTCGTTCTGGAGCAATCGCAATCTTCTTAATTAAGCCTTCTGATTTGATTTGCCATTTCTCTAATTTAGCAAGGCTCGGATCACCAAAGTAACTCGTATTTTGAGCGCCTTTATGTTTTTCTGTAAAAAATGGACCTTCTAAGAAAATCCCTTGAATCTTAGCTCCCTTAACCTTTTGATACATCTTGCCAATCATTTCAACGACTGAATCCAATTGTTCTGTCGAAGCTGTTAGTGTTGTTGGCAAAAATGATGTAACGCCACAAGCTAAAAGACCTTCTGAAATAGCATGAATTCCTGCAGCCTCATTGTCCATCACGTCATAACCTAACAAACCATGAATATGAGTATCCACCAATCCCGGTGCAATCCATTTGTCTGTGTAATCTAAAATTTCGATCTCTCCGCCAGGTAATTCCAAGGAAAATTCACCAAATCGAGTTTCATCTAAAGTTAAAAAACCCGGTCCTACAACACCTGACTCTAAGAAAAATTTTTCTGCATAAATGACTTTTTTCATTTGACCATCCCTGATTTCTTTATAAAAGCAGAAAAGAGACGATACTCTTTCCCACTTTCAAATTTTTAAAATAATCCGATAAATTTCCCAATAACACCGACTAAAACAGTAATGCCAATTAATAGCAATGGTGATTTTCCTTTTTTAAGCATCCAGTAACAGAAGAATGTATAAAGTAACGGCAACATTTTTGGCATAATTTGATCAAGTACGCCGCCTTGAATGTCAACTTTGACTCCGCCTGCTTTAACCGTCAAGCCTAAATTAAAATTAACAACCGTTGCTATCAAGGCTCCAATAACCGTCAACCCCACAATAGAAGCCGCACGTGAGATTTTTTTGGTACTTTCTTTTAAGGAAACAATCGCCTTTGTTCCAGTATTGTAGCCATAACGCATTAGGAAAAAACGCAAACCAAAATGAACTAGATTAAAGACTACTAAAAACAGGATCGGACCTGAAGCATTTCCATCAGCAGCTAAAGAAGCTCCAATCCCTGCCGTAATTGGCAACAATGTTAACCAGAAAAGTGCATCCCCAATCCCACCAAGTGGGCCCATCATCGCAACTTTAATCCCGCGAATTGTTGACCTTTTTTCCTTGTTTTCCTCCATTGCGAGAATAACACCTTGCATAAACGTGACTAAAAATGGATGAGTATTAAAAAATTGCAGATGATCTAATAAAGAAGAAGACAAGTCGTCTTTATTTTGATGAATTTTCTTTAAACCAGGAATTAAACTATAGGTCCAACCACCACCTTGCATACGTTCATAGTTAAATGAACCTTGTAGCAATAACGAGCGCCAAGTCATTTTATTTAAGTCCTTCTTAGTAATCACCTTGCGGACAGTTGGATCTTGATAATCTTCTTGAATTAAGTCAACTTTACTTTTTGCATCATTAGATCCCATCGCTATAATCCTCCTCTTCTTCCCCATCTATCGCTAATACTGGTTTACTGCCACTATTGCTATCATTGGATTTCCCACCAATAAAGTAATCATAAGCAGCAATTGAAATTCCGATAATTGCTACAGCTAAAATTGGAAGTTGACCATATGCAGCTGCGACAAAACCAATAGCAAAGAATGGCGCATATGTGATTTTAAACATGATTTTTAGTAACATCGCAAAACCAACTGCTGGCATAATAGCACCTGCAACTCCCAGACCACCAATTAACCATTCAGGTAACAACGCCACAATATTTCCAGCTTGCTCAGCACCAAAGTAGATTGGTAGAAAGGCAATAATAAAATAAAAAACAAATAAAATCATTGGTTCTAAATAATTTAAACGATCAATTCCTTTTGTATCTCCTTCAACAGCTAAATCATCCATTTTATGCATAACTGGCGAGAATGCTGTAAAGATTAATGTGATACAACCTTGCACTGCTACTGCAAATGGCACAGCAATTCCAACTGCAACTTCTGGTGGCTGTTTAGACAAAATTGCAAATGAACTTCCAATAATTCCACCGATAACAACATTCGGTGGCTGCGCTCCTGCAAGCGGAACCATTCCAGCCCAAACTAACTCTAACGTTGCGCCTGCCATTAATCCTACTTTGAAATCACCTAAAATAAGTCCAATAATTGCTCCTGTCACTAATGGTCGATGAATATGAGTTAGCCCATTAAATAAATCAATTCCGGCAATTCCCGCCCAAAGTCCAATTAATAATGCTTGTACTAACATTCCATTTCCTCCTTTATCTAACTAACTTAACTGTCCTTTAACCTCTTCATTAAATCGTAACCACGTTCGCTAGGAATTCCTTTCGCCTCTAATTTAATCCCCAGTTCATTTAACTTTTCAAAAATCGCACTATCTTGTTCATCCACTGAAATCGTTGATGAAATTTGTTTTTTCCCTTCCGAAAAATGTAAATTCCCGATATTTATCTCCTTAACCGGCACACCTCCTTCCACTAAAGTCAACGCATCTTCTGGTGTTTTAATAACCAATAAGATTTTTTGTCTTGGAGCAGCCTTACTAATAATACGAATCGTTTTTTCTAGTGTAAAAAAACGGATTTCAACTGTGTCCGGTAAAACCATATCCATTAAGTTTTGTTGAACTGGGTCAGCGGCAACTTCATCATTTGCCACAACAACTAAGTTGGCCCCTAGTGTATTGGTCCAAGTCATTCCAACCTGTCCATGAACTAAACGATTATCAATTCTTGTTAATAAAATATTTGGTGTTCCCATTTTTTCTTCCTCCTAAATCTATGATTATTTAATTAAAGGATGAATCGTTACCCCTTGAACAACGCGATTAACCGTCCCTGTTGGTGATGGCGTATCAGGCAAATTCTCCACTTTAATCGAAGCCTTTAAAGCAACCATTTGTGCAAAAATAACATAAGCCAACGCTAAATAACCATCTGGTAGTATTGAGCCACTTTCCAAATAAGCAAAGTGATTCCCTTCATAATTCGCTTCTTTCGGTACCATTAGACCCCCAACATATTCCGCAATCTGATCCTTACTTAATTCATCTAAAATATCAAGGTCGTATTGGCGAGTATAAGGATCATTTGAGACAAAAACAACTACTAAAGTCTTATCATTAACAAATGATTTTGGTCCATGACGGAAGCCCATTGAAGAATCAAAAACAGTGGCGATTTTACCAGCCGTTAATTCAAGTAGTTTTAACTGTGCTTCACGAGTTAAACCAGCCAAACTCCCAGATCCAAGATAAATTACTCGATTAAAATCTAGCTCAATTATTTTTTGGATTTCCTCTTCTCTTTTTAAAACATCCTCACCTAACTGAATCAGCTTTTGAACATAATCGACTTTTTTAGTGGTTATCAGACTATCAAAAACAAGTAAAGTTGTTAAGGTCATACAAGTAAAGCTACCTGTCATAGCAAATCCTTTATCATTTGATTTTTCAGGCATCAATAAAACTAAATTTCGCTTATCTCCTACTGCTTGTTCTGCTAATACACCATCTGCAGCACATGTAATCGTTAATTGATAAAACTCATTGACAATTTGTTGCCCTAATTTTACTGCCGCTAAACTTTCAGGACTATTGCCACTTCTAGCAAATGACACTAATAAAGTTGGAATCTCAGCCTTAAAAAAATCAGTTGGATTTGAAACTAAATCCGTCGTGGGAATACTCATCACATTCCAGATAGTTTCATCCATTTTACCTTTTAAATAAGGCAACACAGTATCGCCAACATACGCCGATGTGCCTGCTCCCGTAAAAATAACACGAATTGGTTTCACTTGCTTTATTTCAGCTAAAAATTGGTTAATTTCAGTTTGTTTTGCCATATAATTGTCTAGTGCTTCTTGCCATAATATTGGTTGTTGCTTAATTTCATTCGTTGTAACGGCTGCCCCTAATTGACTTAATTCTTCTTCCTTCATATTGAAAACTTCCATCATTTCCACTTCCTTTACTTAAATTCCATCAGAATCATTACTGATTTCTTGTGGTTGTTTTAACTTAAATTCTTGTACTCCTGATTTTCCAATCTGGATCACTTCATTCACAAAATCACTTAACTTCATTTGACGCTTAAAACAACTATCCAGTAGCAATGGCAAATTTGTACCTGCAATCAATTTAGCGCTTTCATTTTTTGCAATTAATAAACCTGCTTGATTAAATGGTGTTCCACCCGGAATATCTGTAAAAATAACAACTCCATCACCAGTGTTTACGAATAATAATGCCTCTTGTAACTTAACTTCTAACTCATGTGATCCCATTCCTTCAATAAAATCAATTACACTAAAATTCTCTTGTTCGCCAGCAATTAATTTTAAAGCTGAATACATTCCCGTTGCAAAATTTCCATGCCCACAAAGAATTACTCCAATCATCATTTCAGCTCCTTTCAATCATCCTATTTCTCAAAACTGGTAATTACTGGTAATTACCAGTTGGTTAAAATATACAACTTACTGATTAGAAAGTCAAGGTAAATTTATAATTGTCCACAGAAAAAAGCATGAAACAAAACTAAAAAATAGTTTTATTTCATGCTTTTATTCCTTATAAATATGAAGAAAAAAAGGGTTTCTACTTATTTTAATATCTTCTAATAACTTCATTATTTTGTATGACGTACTTTATAGACAAATTGATCACTACGAGCTGTACTTAACGTAAATTCAATGACTTTATTCGCTTTATTGTAGCTTGTTCGTTTTAATCGCAAACATGCCGAGTTTTTTTCAACATCAAGCAATTCCGCCTCTTTATCCGTTACTAAACTAGCAGAAAACTCCTCATCTGCAACACGGACAACTTGATTATAATCGTCTTGAAAAATTTCATACAACGGTTTCGTTGCAATTCGTTCTTCCTCTAGATTCTTAAATAATTCAACTGGAATATAACTAATTTCAACCATCATTGGTGTTTCATCAGCTAAACGCAATCGTTTTAATCGATAGATTGCTTCTCCAAGATCAATTCCCATTTCTTCACTAACATATTGATTACTCTGAACGATTTCAAAAAGCAACACTTTTGTTTGAGGCGTTCGTCCCATTTCACGCATTTGGTCAGTAAAACTATAATTGTCCAATAAATTTTGTTTTCCCTGACTTAATGCAGCAACAAACGTCCCTTTGCCGTGTCTTTTATAAATCCACCCCATATTTTCTAGCTCGGATAAAGCCAATCTCACAGTAGTTCGACTAACATCATAAGTTTGACAAATTACTCTTTCAGATAGCATTTTATCATTTGGTTTCAATTCATTTTTTATCATTCCTACTAAAATATCTACTAATTGATCATATAATGGAACTGAGCTTGCCTTATTTATCTGTGCTATTTCTTTCATAGATTTATTTCAACCTCCCACAACTGGTAACTACCACCATCCCATTACTATAAGTCTTATCAGGGAGGAAGTCAAGATATAGTTATAACAACAGTTAATTTAAGCTTTGTTCTGCCTTAATTGCATCTGTCACTGCTTCTGCTTCACTTTCACCTTGTTCTAACAGAACTTGTTTGCGCTCAGACATTTTAAAGAATGGCAAATAAATTAAATAAGCAATTACAATACTACAAGCTGACCAAATTGCTGCTCCAAAACTGCCATTTGTAGCTAGATACGGACCAATAATTGGTGGAATTGTCCAAGGGACTTGGAAAACAATTTTACCGACAAACCCAATTTTCATTAATACATACGTAGCTGATCCTAAAACGACTGGTGCCGTAATAAAAGGAATCATCATAATTGGATTCATCACAACTGGAAAACCAAAAATTACTGGTTCATTAATACAAAATAACGCTGAAGGAAACGCCATTTTCCCAAGAGATTTATACATTTTACTTTTGGAGCGTAGCATTGCTAAAACTAAACCTAAAGTCGAACCCGTTCCACCTAGACACATAAAGAGAATCCAAAAACCGTCGGCAATCTCATACGGAATGGGTTGACCATTTTGAAAAGCTGCTGTATTTGCAGCTAAATAACCTAAAAATATTGGTGAGGCAATTCCAGACAGAACGTTGTCCCCATGAATTCCACAACTCCACAAAAAACAAACCAATAATGTATAAACCATTAAACCAGGTAGCGTGCTTAATCCAAACACTAGCGGCTTAAAAATAAATTGAATGACTTCATTTAAATCAATTCCTAATAAAACTCGAATAATCCAGATACTGGTTAAAATAGCTGCTGCTGGAATCAAACTGGAGAAAGATTGTGCAACAGATGGCGGAACACCATCTGGCATTTTGATTGTGATTTTATGTTTAACAAAAAAACGAAATAATTCAGTTGTAAAAAGAGCAACAATAATTGCTGTAAACATTCCTGTTGCACCTAACGTATCAATATTAATGCTAAAATCATCAGCTAACGTTGCCAATAAAAAAGCAACAGTTGTCACAACAGTATTGGAAATTGGATCAACATCAAACTCTTTCCCCATATTGTAACCGATACCAATTGCAGAAATCAGACCCAACATACCGAATGTTACAGTGACAGGTGCATTTAATAAATCAGAAACGGGTGCAATAAAATTGGTCCATGCTTCAATTGGCAAATTGCCTAAAATCAAGAAAATACTGCCTATTATAGTGAAAGGAATTGTTAAAGTAATCCCATTGCGAATTGCAATCAATCGTTTATTTTCACCAATTTTTAGTAAGATTGGTAAAAAATTTTTCTCTAGTTTCGCTAATATCATCCTATTCATCTCCTTTTAGTAACATTCAGACTAGATGGAGAGTGAGAGACCCAACCACTGAATCTCTCACTCTCATCTAAATTAATCCACCACTGCTTGATCGACGATTACATAACAGTTTTTGTGAGTTCTCACAGCTGTTACAGGCCACTCATTGACTGGTACTTCCACAGACAGCAATTGCTTAATCGCAGCCTTTTTCTTAACTCCACTAGCTTCTACAATCAATAGTTCTGAGTCCAATAATTGTTTAATTCCTAATGTTATGCCCTTGCTACGATCAACTTCTGCTGTAAAATACTTTTGTCCCACATTTTGAGTTGATTCATCTAGCTCAACAACATGAGCCTGATTTTCAAAACTAACCCCTGGCTCATTAAAACCTAGATGTCCGTTAACGCCAACACCTAACAGACTTAACGTTACCCCACCATGCTCTTGAATGACTTGATTTGCTCGCTGACATTCCTCTAACAAATCAACGGCTAATGCATTAAAGTAGTGAACTTGAGAATCCGGTACACCCGCTGGATCAAATAGTTCTCGTTTTAAATAAGCGATACAACTACCAGAATTCTGTTCATCCAGACCAACCCACTCATCTAACTCAATATAATAAGCTTTTGCTAAATCAATTATGCCATTTTTGTGGGCATCCACTAATAAATTCAGCGTTCCTACAGGTGTATCTCCTCCGGCAAAACAATAAAGTCCCGTTGGCTGCTCTTGAAATTTTTGAATAACTAAATTTGCTGCTACCTGACTCATTTCTTGGTAATCCTTTGTAATCTCAAAATTAAATGGTTGCATTATTCCGTCTCCTTTTCTCTCTTAATTAAATTGTGGTAAATATTCTTTATGTGCTGCTAATAATTCATCCAGCATTCCTTTAGCATCTGTATCACTTGGTACGAGTGGATTAATTGTCATTGCTAACAAAGCTGTATTATAATCTCCAGTTACTGCTGCTTCTGCCGCAGTTCGTTCAAACGATTTAATCTGTTGAACAAGTCCCTTAATTGGTACTGGTAATTCCCCTGTCGTCAACGGAATCGGCCCTTGCTTCGTAATGACACAATTAACCTCTACCGCTGAGTCTGGCGAAATATCCAATATTGCCCCATTATTCCGTGTATTTACTGTTTGAATATCACGTTTATCTGTATAAATTGAGCAAATTAAATTACAGGCGGCTTCACTGTAGTATGCTCCTCCGCGTTGTTCAAGTTGTGGTGGCTTTACTGCTAAATCAGGATTTTTATATAGCTCAAAAAGTTCTTTTTCTACTCGCTGAACAACTTCTGCACGCGTTCCTTCGTTATTCAGAGATTCCAATTGCTCTGCAAGCATTTTGGAAGTTTGGAAATAATAACGTAAATATCCAATCGGCACCATACTTAGCGTTCTTAAAAATTCAGGTTCCCAACCAAGGTCTTCGATATTTTTTAATGAAATTGTATCCCCCGCTTCAGAAGTCATCTCCTCTAAAACACGTTTTGTTACATCGTGTCCATCTAAAAATATTTTTTTAGCAAAAACCATATGATTTAATCCAGTAAATTCTACATAAATTCGACGTAAGTCTGCATCTAGTATTTTAGCAATTCCTTTTTCAATACCAATCGGTCCATTACATAATCCAACTACTTTTTTTAGATTACTATAACGTAATACAGCTTCAGTCACCATCCCCGCAGGATTCGTAAAATTCACTAACCACGCATCTGGACATAAACGTTCCATATCATTGCATATTTCTAAAATAACAGGAATTGTACGCAACCCTTTAAATAATCCACCAGGACCATTTGTTTCTTGTCCAATAGTATTGTACTTTAAAGGAATTCGCTCGTCCTTAGCTCGTGCAGCTAGTTGACCAACGCGAAATTGTGTTGTCACAAAATCTGCATCCTTCAAAGCTGCTGCTCGATCTAGCGTTAAAACAATCTTAATTGGTACATTTGCATTTTCAACCATTCGTTTAGCCAATGCTCCAACTATTGCTAATTTCTCTTTTCCTGCTTCAATATCTACCAACCAAATTTCAGAAATTGGCAATTCTTGATACCGTTTAATAAAGCCTTCAATTAATTCAGGCGTATAGCTTGAGCCTCCACCAATTGTTGCGATTTTCAATCCTTTTCCCATGTTAGTTCCTCCTTATGAATATAGCGCTTTCTTATCAACACTTTCAGTATAATCATAATCTATCTTTTTAACAGATTATTTAGAAAAGTAGGAACCCATCTGAACAGTGGGAACTTGTTCCAAATCTGGTACGTATTGTAACAGCAGATTGAATTATGGTATGATGTAGCTAATTACAATAGGAGGTACAACCATGCTATTTCTTGATAGAACCCCTGATTTAACTCCATTTGACTTAGATATTTATAAATACATTTCAGATAATTTAGAGCAAGTCTCTTACATGCGTATTCGTGATTTAGCAGCTGTCACTCATACTAGTCCGACAAGTATTTTACGCTTTTGTAAAAAATTTGATTGCAGTGGCTTTGCTGAATTCCGAATTAAACTTCAACTTTATTTAAAAGAACGTAAAGCCGAACAAGAAGTTGTAGCTGTAGATGAAACTGCTTATATGGATTTTTTAGCCCGTAGCACCCAACCGCTTTATCGTGAAAAAATAAAAGAAGCCGTGACCTTATTAAAAGACAAAGAATTGGTTTTATTCATTGGACTAGGTTCATCAAATATCATGGCTGAATACGGTGCTTTATATTTTTCATCAATCTTTACTATCGCTCTGCGTATTGAAGATCCCTCTAACTATCCAATTGATTTTTTATCTAAAAACTTATCTGATAAAATTTGCATCATAGCATTGTCTGTTTCTGGTGAAACCGCAGAGATTATTAGTTATTTAAATCATTTAAATTTCAGCAATAGCTCCATTATTTCCATTACGAATAGCTCTAAGTCTACCATTGCTCAACTGGCAGATGTAAATATTCCTTATTACATCGCTCGGGAATCTATGCAAGGCGCTGATATCACCTCGCAATTGCCAGCACTTTATACCATTGAATATTTAGCCAAAGAAGTTCGACTAGCTTTTAAAAATAAAGACAACTAAAAAAAGCATTCTACCTCAATTAAGATGAGGCAGAACGCTTTAATTTATGTTTATTTTTTTGATGGTCTTTTCTTTTTAGGGGCTTCTTTTGAAGTTCTTGGCACTCCAGGTCTTTCAGCACCTTGATTTTTTCTCTTTTTACGTGCTCTTGCTGCTTTCATTTTTCTACGACGTTCTTCTTCTTTTTTCTTATCAAGATGACGCTTAATTAGATACGCAATTACTAGCAACAATAGTAGTAATAATCCACCAATTATAGCATAGATCCACCATTGGATTGGTTCTTTTTCTAATTCTAAAGCCTTGTCATTGATTTTTTTCGCTTCATCCGCTGTAATTGTGAAATCTTCTTCAAAATCCCATACGCGGTTCATCTCTTCCGTTTCACCGGCACTTGCTTTGTTTTCTGCATGTAGTTTAACGGTATATGTTCCAGCTTTTAAGGCTTGATTACTCCAGTCAACTGCATAATTAAAGTTTGAGTTTGGCGCCATTTTCAAGCTATTTTGCGTTGCTTCATGTAACACTTCACTTGCACCTTTTTTATAAATCTTTGCATCAACTGACAGATCTCGCATCATTGCCATTTCAGTATTTTGTAAATTAATCAAAACTGCGTTATGCCCATTAAGTGATGCAGGTTTGATTTTATCTTTTGCCATCTTCATATCTGGAGCAACTTTTGTTTCTGTTTCTCTTAATAATAATCCAATCGCATAGGCAAATTTATTCTCAATCTGAACACCCTTTTGGCCTTCAGTTTTTTTATTAGGATCATCTTTTTCAGTAAAGCGAATTCCACCTAAGATAACACCGTCAAATGATTCTTTCGGCATTTTTATTTTAATTTTATAAGTAAAGTCAGATTTTGCTGGTATTTTCACTTCTTTTTCACTAGTTGTAATGTCTGGTATTGGATATTTCAAAGTTGAATCATAAACAATTTCTTTAACATCAATTGGTTCATTTTTTTTATCTTTATTATTTTCTTTAGCTAATTCTAGCGTATTTTCTAAATTCCAGCTGTAATCAATAACACCTTTACTATTTGTAATAGCTGCATTCACACCAACTTCTACTGTGATTTCACGATCTGATGAGTTTGTCATTTGCACTTCTATTTCTTGTTCCTGACCTGGTGTCATTTTCAAATCAAAATAAGATTGCTCTTTATCAATTTGATTATCTGGTCTAATTGCTGAAACTGAAAAACTCATTCCTTGATCTGCTGCTTCAACTTTGATTGGGTGGATACTTGCTACCGTCATCATAAGTACTAAAATTCCGATCAGCCAAATCGATTTAATCTTCTTGTACATGGTTGTTATTACCTCCAATTTATTATTCACTTTCTTTGTAAAACATGGTACAAATTCTACAATACAGTATATACTTTGACTTTTCAATACATCGATTGTTACCCTCTTAACTTTCTAGTATTTTCATGCTATGTTATCAAAATTCTGTCACATTTTCTATGTTCTTATTTATTAGTTAAAAACGGACATCAGAAATTTCCTCTGTCCGTTTTCTTTTTCTTACAAAGTTCTTTATTTATTAATTAAGGTGTAGTTGATAATGTCCATGTTACTTTTGAAACATAAGAAACATTCGCTTGTGGGACTGCATTTGCAGGAACCGTCAATGTTATATCATTAATTTTTGTATTACTATCATACGCTGTTGGCGTTGTAGGATTACTAAATGTTCCTTCATAATTCTTATCAAATACTACAGCTGTTAACGCTGTACCATTTCCTGCTTGTGCAGTTAATAATGGTAAAGCTGCATATGTTCCATTTGTTCCTGGAGATAAAACCAATTCATCTTTAGTATCAAATTTTGCAGGATCATTGATTGCTGCCGGACCATTTTCAGCATCGTTATAAACTTTACGTCCAGTACTAAATGTAAGATAAGCACCTTCTAATTTTTTATCTCCATCTGCCGCACTAGTTTTAAACTCAGAACCTTGAACAGAAACTGTCCATCCAGCCTTTGTTCCACGTACATCTTCGACTGTTAACATATTCGGCATGTAAGCATCAGTAGCTGTAGTTACATTTTTATACTGCATTGTGTTACTTGCATACACAGCTCCACCAGTTTTAATCTTAACTTTACCAAAATCAATAGTTGGTGCAAATGTAATTGCTAACGATCCTGTTGGTTTTAAGTTACCATTACCATCTGGAAGACCATTTTCGCCACCGATTGGCGGTTGTGGTAAAATAATATCTTTATCTTTATCATCTGGTTTTGTTAATCCGCCATCTGGATTTACTGAACCTTCTTCAAACATCACTTTTGAATCTGTTATTACTGGAACTGGATCAGCTGCTAATACTGGTGTTGCCATCACTAAAACCGCACCAAATGTAATCATTGAAACTAAAGTTACTTTAGTTAATTTCATTTATAAAAACTCCTTTTAATGTTATTTTTATTTTATACTTATTCACTAAGAATTAAGGTGCTGTTACAATTGTCCAAGTTAATGCTGTTTTGTATGATCCTGCAGATTTACTTGAAGCCGCTGGAATTGTTAATTTAATATCATCAGTTCGAGTATCTACAGTTGCACCTGCTACCTCTGCTCCATAATTAGCAGACCAAATTCCATATCCACGATTAGCATCTGTTCCCGATGTCTGAAAGATTTCTTCTGAGTTTGCTGCAGTATTACTTAAGTTTAATTCAAATGCTTGAGTTACAGGCATACGTTCAACAATCGATACACCAGAATTTGATTTAACTTCAGGGTTTTTGAAAGTAATTTTTGCATTTTCAACTTCAGAACCAACAACTGGCAGACCTGCTGTATCATAACGTGTCAAAGCTCCACCACTAACAGTTACTTTCCAACCAAAGATATCTCCACGAGTATCATTGACTTGTAAAAAGTTTGGTACATACGTTTCTGTTGCTGTTGTGCTATTTTTAATTTTTGTGTAACGTGCATTAACATCTACCGCTGCTCCATTTAATTCAACTGAACCAAATTCTAAAGTTGGTGCTTGGTTGATTCTTAATAAACCAGTAGTTCCAGCCGGTTCTTCAGGTGTGATTTCATCTGGCAATTCTTTACCTGGATCAACTGGATTAGGAGTATCTCCACCATTGGTAAATTCAACTTTACCATTTGTATCTACTGTATTTGCTGCATGGACTGGTGTTGCTGCTAATACTACTGTTCCTAAAACTGCTACACTAAAAAGGGTTACTTTTGTTAATTTCATTTTATTTATTCCTCCAATTAATTCATTCAATAGTTAGTTGTGTATCAAAGTGAATGAATACTTTTAACTTTCTAAAAGTACTCATCACTTCTTTAATTGTTAAACTTGATTATGGTGTTTCTTCCATTGTCCAAGTAATATCAGCTTTATAAGAACCAGCTGATTTATGTGCGCTTGCTGGAATGAAAAGAGAGATATTCTCATTTTCATAAGCTGCAGCATCTGCTGCTGGAATATGAGTTTGGCTTTCTGGCGCGTATAGAGCCGTCCAAATTCCATATCCTTTAGTAGGTTCAGCCGTACTTATTGTGGCATCAAGCATTGGCATACTTGCACTTCCAGCTGTCACTGTATTCAAATCTAATACAACGTCTGTTGAACTAGGAGTTAGTGCTGCTACCGTCGTATCTACTCCAGACTTAGAAAGAATGGTTGGTTGTTTAAATGTTAATTTAGCACCAACTACTTCTGATCCAGGTATCACTGTTGTTAAATTACCATTTGTATCTTTATCATATTTCATTAAATTACTCGCTTGTGCTGAAACTTTCCAACCAAACTTATTCCCACGAATATCCGTTACTTGTAGGAAATTTGGTGAAAATCTTTGCTCATTACCATCTGTTACATTATATTCAACTGCTTTAGCAAACGATGTTTGATCTGTACCAGAAACAACAACATCTTTAAAAACAACGTTTGGCGCTAAATCAATTCTAAGCACACCTTTAGTTCCAGGATTCGGACCTGGATTTACTGGCGTAATTGGTTTAGGTGTTGGATCAAGTGGATCAACAGGATTGGCATCATCTGATTCATAAACAAAATCAACTCGCCCTTCCGTATGAGCATCATCCCCTGGTGCCACTCCATTAATTGCATATGCTGTTGGAGCTGTTGTTAATAAAAGCGCCCCTAAAGTTACACAGCCGATTAAACTTTTTGTTGTTAATTTCATAATATCCTCCTTTTTAATTACTCAGCTCTAATAAAAATTAAGCAGGAGTATTTGACATTTCCCAAGTAATTACAGATTTGTAATCGCCAGGAGTTTTCTTAGCTCCAGATGGAACGTGTAATTGAATAGTGCTATTTGTTGGAGCAGGATCATTTTGGTTTGTCGCATCAATGTCATAGGCCTCATCCACACCACCGTATAAACTAGTCCAAATATTAATTCCTTGTGTTCCAGAAGCATCTGCTTTAAACATGTCTACTTGAGAAGCTGAATTACCTGCTTGAGGTGTTGCTAAATCTAATTTAATTCCATCAATGTTAGCTTGTCCTGGTGCAATTGTATTCAATGCAGTTGGTACTACTGGTGTAAGAGTAGCATCTGTAGCATCCATCCCAGAAGCTGAAACAACAGTAGCATCTTTAAATGTGATAAATGCGCCTGTCACAGGAACACCTGTACCATCAACACGAACTAAGTCAGTAGCGCTAGCTTTAACAGTCCAACCAAATGCATCTCCGCGAGTATCATTGACTTGTAAATAGTTTGGAATATAACGTTCAGTTGTACCGTCTGCTTTAGTATTTAAACTAAATTGTGCATTAGTAGCTGTATGCGTACCTTTAATTTGGATTTCACCAAATTTCAATGTTGGTGCTTGGTTAATACGTAATTGCCCAATTGTTGAAGCTGGTGGTTGTGGTGTAATAATATTAGGTTCATCCGTTGGATCGACAACCGGACCTGTACCATCATCTAAGATAAATGTTGCTTCTCCATTTGTTGTTGCTTGATCTGAAGCTGGATCTGGATTTCCATCTTTATCTAAACCTGTACCGTTAATTGCAAATGCTGGTGTTGCTGAAACAAATAATGCCCCAATTGTTACGAATCCGATTAAACTTTTTTTAGTTAATTTCATTATATATTCTCCTCTTTTATCTTTTTTTGTGTTATATGTTATCTTTTTTTTAATTATGGTGCGTCAGATAATTGCCAAGTTAGAACTGAATTATAAGGTTTATTCTCAATTTTTTTAGATCCACCAGGCACTTCTAATTTAATTGCTGAATTTTTAGTCATTGCCGTAGCATCGGCTGGAACTTCTCCAAATTCATTTAACCATGTTCCAATACCTTCACCAAGTTTACCAGCTACAAGAACACCTGAAGCATCGCGTTCTTCACCAGCAGCAGAAAGAAGTGTTTGTAGACTATTCGTACCATCTAAAACAAGAGCAGACGCAACCGATGAGTCATTTAACGTCAATGAATCTGGAGTTAAAATTGTTGGTGGAAGTTTAGTTGTATCCCCATCTGCAGATGTTGATTTTGCTGAATGGAAGCTTAATTTTGCACCTATTAACTTTTCGTCTTCTTCAGTTCCCGCTGAAAATTGCGTATTGCTTACTTCTAATTTCCAACCAGCATTAGTACCACGATTATCAACTGTTACAATATTCGTTGGTGAAAATGTACCGTCTGTATTTGCATTGAAGATTGCATCGTAAACTGTACGATTTCCTTCAGTTATCAATGAACCAAAGTTAATGTCTGATAAGGATTCAATGTGTAATTTATATTGTCCGTTTGGTCCGGTATATTCTGTAAATGTTGCATACGCATTTGATTCTGCTGTTTTTTGTTCTGGTACAACTGGTCCTGTTGCTGCGTTAGAAACATTTGCAAGACCTAGAGCAGAACTTGCTGTTACTATAGCAACTAAAGCTACTTTTGTTAATTTCATTTTATTATCCCCCACTTTAATCTGGTGTATCAGCTAATGACCACGTTAATTGTGATACATAGGCTACATTTGTTTTTTTCTTTTGATTTCCTAATATTTTTAAACGAATGGCATCATTTTCAGTTGTTGCAGTTGGGTTAGTTGTTGCATCTGGATTCACTCCAAATTCATTTAACCACGATCCAACACCTGTCCCTGAAGTAGCTGTAATGATTGGTGTATCTATGCTATCCCCATTTAATACAATTCCGCCAGTTGTAAAGCTTGGTGCAACTTTTGTTATTTCTGGAAATAGGCTTGTTTGACTTGAGACCATATCATGGAAACTTAACTCTGAGCCAACTAATACTTTATACTCATCAGTAACGCCTGCTGCTGTAAATTGTGTATTTTGAACAAATAATTTCCAACCTGGTTGTTCGCCTCGAGTATCATTCACAACAATATTCGTAGCTTTATAAGCCCCATTATCATCATTGTAGACAGAATTATAAGTTTTGGTATCTCCTTCAATTTGCTGATGAGATCCAAAACTAATATCTGTTAATGACTCAATTCTTAATGGTGATAAATCTCCACCCGGTCCTGTATTTGAAACAAAAATACCACTAGCATTAGACTCAGCTGCTTTTTGATCTGGACCTACTGGATTAGCTGCCGCTACTAGTTGTGGAGCAATCACAAAACTAGTACTAAATAGTACTGCACTTGCTAACATCACTTTACTTATTTTCACTATTTTTTCCCTCCCCATATTGCTTATAACTACGCAATCTCCAACTTTTTATTTACCAGGTGCATCCAATAATGTCCAAGTTAAAACAGACACATAGCTTGCATTTACAGTTTTAGTTGTACGTCCCGGTACATATAACTCAATAGCTGAATTCTCAGTAGTTTCTGTTGTTGATGCATCTACTTCTGCACCAAAATTATTAGTCCATGTTCCAACACCTGTTCCAGCAGCAGCATTTAAAATTGATACTGGGGCATCTGTACCATCTAAATGAACAGCAGCTGCAATTGTTGGTGCTTCATCTACTGGATAGTTATTTTTAGAAACTGGATATACTTCTTTGAATGTCAAAACAGCATTATCTAATTTATCTGTTGCGTCTGCAGCATTTGTAAATTGAGTATTGCTAAGTTGCAGGGTCCAACCTACATTTGATCCGCGAGAATCATTCACCACAACATTAGGCGTTGTCAATGATCCACTTGTTCCATTAAATACACCTTTGTAAGTGTGATCATCCCCAGAAACCTGTTGATGATTACCAAAAGATATATCTGTTACATTTTCAATACGTAATGGTGATTTTATATCTGGTCCTGGTCCGGTATTTTCTTGGAACGTTGCTGTTCCTTCTGATGACCAAACAGTTCCATTTGAATTAACTTCTTGTGCAGCGGAAGCCGATGTTGTTGCAAAAGCAACACCGCTAATTAATACTGCACCTAACAAAGATAATTTTGTTAATTTCATTTAAAATTCCTCCTTTTACTTATTTTATTTAGGACTTGCAATAAGTGTCCATGTCACACTTGTTTTATAGGTTTCAGTAACTTTCCCTGTGATACCTGGTACAAATAATGATACAGCTTTATCAGCAGTTCCATTAGCAACACTTGATGGATCAGCAAAATCACGTTGACCAAATAATGTATGCCAGCTTCCCATTCCTTGACCAGCAACTGCTGTAGCAATTGTTGACGCCTCTGCTCCTGATGGATCTAAGGTAATTTTTTGAGCGAATGCAGTTGGTGTAGTTGAACCATCTGTTACCAGATTTTTTGAGTTAAATCCAAGATCAGCGAAACTCAAGGCTGCATTTGTTAGGATTTTACCAGAATCTGTTTTAAATTGACCATTTTGTGTCGCTGTCAATTCCCACCCAGTATTTGTTCCACGCCCATCATTAATTTCAACATAATTAGGACGGACAACTGGTGTAATAGCCCCTGTTGCTGGGTTTTTGATGCTTCCCTTAGCTAAATTTGCATAGTAAGTTGCATCGTTACCAGAAATTTCGACTGTTGGAAATTTCAAATCTGTTGCATAAACAACTGTCAAATCACCTGGAATACCAGGTTTTTCTACGTCAGGAATATACGGTGGATCAACGTCTGGATCCGTGTCTGGATCTACTTCTGGATCTGTTGGTTCAGTAATCGTTGTTTTCTTTTTAAAAGTTAAATCACCTTGCGACGTATCAGCTGTTCCATCTGCAGCTAAGGCAAGAGGTGCTGCTAATAAGCTTGAAAAAGTTAACGCTCCAACTAAAACTAGTTTTGTTAATTTCATGTTATTTAATCTCCTTTAAATAAAATACCTATTAATCTGGTGTATTTCCTAGTTCCCAAGTTAAGCTTGTTTTGTAGGTACCTTCTGTTTTCGCAGAATTCCATGGCACCATCAATTCAATACTTTCTACACCTTCAGCATTGTTATCACCAAAACGTGTTCTCCAAGTCCCCATTCCTTGATTCGCTTTTGCATCAACAATCAATTGATTGTCTCCGCTTGGCGTTAGAACTGTTTCAGTTGAAATTGGCGCATAAATAACATCAGATGTATTGCTTGATTTTGCAATACCATTTTTAAATGTTAACGTTGTATTTGTTAAAGTTGCTGCACCAGATTTAAATGCATCATTTTGTTTAACTTTTAAGCTCCAACCTGCTAGAGAACCACGATCATCTGTAACCTGCACGTAATTGGGTACTTCTTCTTCTACACCATCACTTGTTGTTACTTTCGTTAATTTTGCTTGATATACCATATCTTTATTAGCAATTTGATGCTTTCCAAATTTAATATTAGAAATATAGTCAATGGTTAATTCTCCAACATTTCCAGTTGGTGGATCAATTGGTACTACTGGTTCTGGTTTAATTGGATGAACCGGTGGTGTTGTTCCCGTTTTTTTTGTGTACTCTAACTCTGCATCACTTGTTGCTGAATCTGCTGCCGAAGCATTGAGACCATAACTTACTAATCCGCTAACTGAAACAAGTCCAATTAAAGCTAATTTTGTTAATTTCATTTCCAAATTTCCTCCGTTATATTAAACATTTTTACTGATTGATACGTCTTTTTAGCTTCTTTTTCTTTCTTAATGGAACTGCTTGCTTTTTCAATTGAAGTTGCCATTCAACAAACATAGCCATAATTGTTAAAATTACCGTTTCACCAACAATTAATGTAGCTAAGTTAGAAAATACAATCGATGTCCCAACATCAATAAAGCAACCAATCAACAATATAATAATTGATACAAATGAAATCAGGAGAAAGCTACCAAATAATGTCCAAACTATTTCAAATTTTCCTTTTGAATCTAAAATATTCATTCCTATACTAGTCAAACCTAAAATTAAATTTAAGCCAAATATTAGTAATAAGATTCGCGTTACTAATTCACTATTCATCGCTATTCTCCCTCATTCATGGATGTACTCTCTTCACTTTTTACGGTGCGTCGACTAAACTCCATTCAATTTTCCATTTGTATTCTTTAGCTAAAGCATCTCCTGCATGAACATTTAGACGTAAACCATCATCATCATCTGGTTTCCACCCAAACTGAGTAATTCCATCTTGAGCAGTTTTATCACTCACTCTAACAGGAATCGCATCACGACCTAAAGCAACACTATTATTATTATTTTTAAATACTAATGAATTTGGCAATTTAAGACTTCCATCTAGTTCTGCACTATTATCAATATCAAGTAATTTAGCTGCTAAAGACCAATTTTTTAAGTTTGTTCGTGTATCATCTACTTTAAAATCAATATCTGATTCAGGTGTATAGACTTTATCTACTGAACTGATTTGTTGTTTCCCAAAATCAACACTTACTGGAGCTTCAATTAATTTCAGAACACCTTCAACAACAGTGGTTTCAGTTTGTGTAGAAGTTGCAGCAACTGGAGTACTATTTCCAGATAATGCAGTTAATGAAGCTGTATTTAAAATCTTAGAACCTAACGCCGTACCAGCTTTAACTTTTACATCAAATTCAATTGTGTAGACATCATTGTAGAGCATTTGCTTTGTAGCCGTAGCAGTTATTTTTCCTGCTACATAGGTTACAGTCCCAATGCTATCACCTTGTGAATCCTTAATAGTTCCATTTGTTGCAGATTCAAATGCAGCATCAAGATTATCCGTAATCACTAAATTATTAATCTTAGAATCTTGAATAATATTTTTAACTGTTAAACGATATTTCATTGATTGCCCTGCAACAATACGATCAGTTACAGCACCAGTAGTTGAACTTAATGCTGTTTTTTCAAACTCAACTTTAGGTTCTAATTCTAAGATATTGACCTTAGTTGCGGCTGCAAAAGTTAAATCATGGAAAGAATAGGCTTCACGCGGATTAATATTCCCGGTTGCATTCCATGAAGGCTGTTTCACTTCTGACGCCTCTAATGTTGCTTGACCGGCATGATCACTTAGATACACTCGAATCACATCACCACTAGTAAAGTCACTAGGGAATGTTAATGTCCAATTACCTTGGGCATCTACTGTATTTTGGACTAACGTTACGCCATCTGCTTCATAGATTGGTTGGTCATTGTTCGTTGCTGTAACCAATGCCCCTGGTTCGCCACCAGTCCCTTGATAAACTCGCGTTTTATCCGTAATGTTAGCTTTGTCTGTAATAACTGCAACTTCAGGTGGAGTTGTATCCACAACTGTTTGTTTTGGTGCAATCAAGTCTTCTGGTAAACTTACATGAACACGAGCAGAATTAGGATCTGCACCACCACGAATGGCTTGAGTCACTTCAAGTGTTTCACCTGTTTTCAAGAATTCATTATTTGGCAGTTTGAATGAGAACATTCCCCCACGACCAGCTTCACCCCAGATTTGAAGACCTGTAGAAGTCGAATCTATCCCTGTTGTTTTTGCCACATAATTAGAAATTGAACCATCTACTTTTGTATGTCGAATTGTAACAAAAACTTCATCTGTCCATGCATCACGAATACCTGATGAACCTTCAGGCACTCCAGCATGTCCATAAATTGTTTGATCTGCATTTGTAGGCATTCTTAATTCATCAACTACCGCACGTGCATTATTTCCACTCATACGAGTATAGCTTGACATTCCGGCGTTTCCATAAGAGGTAGCACTAGTATTAAATTCTGTTGGGACATTTGTACTTTTAATACTAATAAAATTGGCTCCAGTCAACGCATAATCAATAATTGTCCATGCTCTAAAAGGATTCCCGTCTACATTTGTACCATTTTTCCAAATAGATAAATCTGAATTTGTAGATTCAAACACAGAAACTGCATTAGTAGCAGCAAAGACATTTCCTCCACCAACTCTTCTATTTTGAAAATCATAATAAAGTGGATTCGTAACTTTAATATCTGCTCTAGGAGAATTAAAAATAGCTCTATTTGCACTTAAAGTTCGTCCTACAGCTTCAAAAACAGTTCCTTCTCCAGCTACGATGACCATTCCACCAGAATTATTATCAATAGCAGCTCCATATGGAGAATTTAAATTAACTTCACTATCTTTGCCAATTAAATTAAAACTATTAACTGGATTAGTACCTCCATCATACATAATTGCTTGATTTCGGTCTTGACCTCCTGGATCTAGCGGACTGCCAGTACCAGCATTCTCTATATCAAGATGACTTCCACTTGATATATTAACAGTATTATTTCCTCCAAATAACCTTAAGCCTGCTGCACTACCGCCATTAGAGGTTAATTTAATTAAAGAATTGTTTGTAACATTAAAAATCATGTTACCTCGTAACCTAAATCGTAAAACAGAACCACGCTCATAAGTTCCACTAGTTTTTTGTGATAAAATTAGTTTCGAGCGATTATCCACATTAAATCGACCACCGTCAGATTCTAGTGTCATTGCGCTTGAACTAATATTAAGAGCATCTACTCTAAGTTCTGCATGATCTAATACATTTACTTCACTGTTCGCTCCATTGACAACAATTACAGCACCCCAATCTGCTATTACAGATGTTGTTCCTGATACATTAACTACAGTTCCCTCGCCAGAAACTGTAAAAGTACTATTTTCAGCTCGAAAAAGAATGGCTATATAATTTCTACTAAACAAGTTCATTGTAGAACCGCCATTTACAATAAATTTACTGCCCGCTGCTCTTGTCCCGAAACCTGCATAAATCACATCACCTTTAACAACGCTCTTGTTAGTAATTAATACATCTTGAGAATCAATTGCAGTACCACTAGTATTAGTCGTACTAAAATCTACTGTACTATTATCTACTGTAAATACCCCATTAATATTTATCGCTGAACTTGCACTACTCTGAAAGTCTAAAGAACCATTAAGAATCGTAAAGTCATTTGTTGTTGTTGTAACTGCACCGGCTGTATTAAACGTATTTGTACCTGTCAAATTAACATTCCCAGTATTAGTAAAAATGACATTTTCTCCTGTTGCAGTAACGCTAGTTTCACCTGATAAAGTAATATCTGAGGTTGTTGTTCTAGTACCACTTGCAATAAAAGTATTTCCTGTAGTATTTGTAATAATATTTTTACCAGCTACTGTAATTGCATCTACTGATGTAAATACAGCACCAGTTGTTGTATTAAAGATATTATCACCTTCAACATCAATCGTTCCTGCACTTGTTGCTAAAGCGCTACGAGCTGTTTTGAACTCATTTTTGCCTTTAATTTCAAGGCTTCCTGTACTCGTAATTAAAGGAATTGTTGTTGATGTTCCGCTATTTTCTATTTTATTAACCCCGCTGATACTAATAGGTCCACCAAACAAACCTCTACCGGTTCCAGTATTAATTGTATTTGTACCTGTTAAAGTGATTGCTCCTGTACCATTAGTCACAATATTTCCACTTGTACTTGTAATAATAGTATCGTCAGCTAGCGTAACTGCACCATTCCCACTACTTGTAAATACAGCACCAGATGTTGTTTTAAATTCAGTACTACCTTTAACATCAATTTTCCCTGTACTAGTTACTAAAGCACCCGTAGCATTTTCTAGTTTAGTAGTGCCATTGATACTATCAATGCTGATATCTCCACCAGCTAAAATTCTAGCGGTTCCTCCAGTACTAATTGTATTTGTACCAACTAAAGCAATAGCTCCAGTACCACTATTAAGAATCGTTCCACTTGTACTCGCAAATGTATTATCACCTTTTACAAGGGCTGTACCATTCCCAACAAACATATTACCTGTTGTACCAGTAATTGTATTCGTACCATTTACAGAAATTGTTCCACTTCCCGCAAACAAAACAGCACCTCGGTAGTTTAGATTATTTTCTCCTGAAAGAACTAAGTTTCGGTAAGTGAACAATACTGTATTTGCTGTTTGATAAATAGTATTTTTGCCAGTAATTGTTAAATCAGCATTTGTCGCTGTCACAATAGCCGCAGTATTTGTTGATGGTGTTGTAATATTATTCAATACAACATTCCAATTTGTACTATTTGCTGCTGTCGAGCTAAAAACTGCTGTTCCTGGTGTCTGTGTTTTAATCAAATTAGCATCATTGATGACTAAGTTTGTTGGGACAGTAGTAGCTGCTAACAAAATTCCGTTATTGCCTGTTCCACCTGAACCAAAATTAATTGTATGAGCATTTCCGTTAATTGTTATATCTCGATTGATACTACCAGGATTGAATCCAGATGCTGTACCTGATCTAGTAATATCTGCTCCTAAATTAATTGTATCTACCGTTGAATCGGCAAGAGCAGTCTGAAATTCTCCCCAAGTAGTAACTACACTGATAACACGTGGCGTTAATGTTCGTAAAGTAGGAACATCAGTGACTTCTTCTATCGAAACTTTCGCTTCTATAGGGTTCTCTATCACAGAATTTTCATTAGCTATACTGCCATCCTTTGATGTTTCCTTCAGTTTTTCAACTATCAAAGTTAATTGATTTGAATTAAATTGTTTCTTTTCAAATTCTCTTCCTGCTTGAATTTGATAACTTCCAGCTTTAGAAGCACCTAAACTAATTAATACTTCTTTCTTTTCACTTATCTGATCCAAAATGATTGTTAATTTATTCTCTTCGGCTGTCCATTTAATATTTACTCCATGAAATCCATTATTTAACTGGGCCGTTTTTACAGAATCATACGTAACATCTCTTGGTAACACAATTATTATCGGTTCATCTAGAATACTATGTGTTGATTCACTTTCTTCATCTGTTGCCTCAACTGCATCTACCTTTTTTTCTATAGACGTTGTAGCATCATTCAGCGTTAATAAAATCTCTTCATTTTGCTGATACGTATTCTTATCACTTATAAGTGTAATTCCTTCACTCGCACTAACACCTTGATTCTTATTAAAGAACTGATGTGCTAACCCTCTACTAGAAACTAGTAAAACCGTAAATAACAAAATTGCTAAAACTAACTTGTTTCCTTTATGTTTCAAATTTCCATCCTCCTAACTAGGATAATCTCAAATAGAATTAAACCAATTCTTATCTCAATTATCTTTTTATTCTCTTATTCATTTTTAGCCTTCAACTTTTTTTTAGTCATCAGCAGGATTGCTCCCCCTAACAAGAACACACCTAAAGAAATTTCTTGTTTACTTTGACTCTCCCCAGTTTGTGGAAGCTTTCCTGCTGGTGGTTTTATCGGTTGTGGTGTTGGTTCTGGTATAGGCGTAGGTGTAGGATCTATTGGTGGTTTAGGCTCAAATCCTTCAAACGTAATCCCAACTTCTGATTCTGCACCATCGTCAGCAGATACTGAACCAACTGCAATAAAATTAAATAGAAACAATAAAAGGACTAAAAATTTCATTCCTCTAACTTTCATTTTTTTCTCCTTTCTATTTCAACTTTTCATTGTGGCAACCTTTTTAGATATCCATAACGATTCTTATCATAGAGAAGACGATGATTTTTTTACTTTGCTATAAACTTAGTTTGCAATTATCCATTTATAGACAATCTTCCTCCCTTTGAGTCAGCTCCTTTTCTTCAAATTATCTAAAATCATGTACTCCACATTTATTTATCGCAACATCTAATTTATGCTACGTTCAAAGTATAGCAATTTTTATTATTGAGTTTTTTAATTTTTTTTCCTCCTCGAAGGCAGAAAAAGAAATAGAATTTCTCTAAAAGCAGAAAAAAAAGAGAACTATTCAAGAATAGTCCTCTTTACTAAATTAATTTTCACTATAGAAAAAATAACGGCTTATTTGCCACTGTTAACTTCCTTATCATACATACTAATTTCAATAAACTTTTTCTGTAGCATTTGCCTATCCTTTAATGTAGGAATACTTTCTAAAATAGTTATAGGTGTTGTTTTATATACTTTATCAAATTGTTCATACCATTGATCAGCAATTACCAAATCTACATCGATACTGCTAGATGTACAAAATTCAATTTCAAAACTTGTTTGTTGCTTAATCACACCTTCTAGATACTCATAACTGCTCGTTCCCAAGGAGGTAATAACTACGACTCTAAGCTTTTTTTCAGTACTACTAACAACTAAATTATGCTGAATTAAGCTTCGATAATTTTCCTTTATTTGCGTTATAGAGACACTTTCTAAAAATCCAGAAAAGAGTTCGCTATTTTCTAATGTATCAAAGAAATCAGCAAATTTTGCTTCGTCAAACTTCATTTCAGGTATATTATTTATTTGTTTTACTTTAAAATCACTAATAAATAAATCATCTTCACCGCGGAAATTAACCTCTTTCATGTGGATATAAATGAGTTGGGTAAAAAACTTATTATACTGTTGTACATCAAAGGTTAGCTGGTATTCTTCCATAAATACACTAAGCCACTGGCTAGATAACTGATACTCAATCAAATTTTCTTTCTGAAAAGTAAGTAATAACTCAATTGGAAATGAACCTTCTCTAATGACTCCTCTACTCATAAGAAGTACTTTAAACAGGAACAATATTTCTTCTAAAATATTTTGCTTACATAACTTTTTAACTGGTTCATTAAGCTCATCTTTGAAGCTGTTAAATAACTGAGAATTGAGTAACGCTTTATCTAGATCCGTTTTATTCTCGATTAAATAACCAGACCTATTTCGACTAATACAAATCGCGACCCAATATAGAGCATATTCATACTCTGGTATTTCTAATGGCTTTTGGTTAAACATCTCCATAATTTCTATAATTTCAGATAATTCTTCTCGATTCACATTGATAAATGGCCAATTTGTTCCCCAATATGAAGCCCAATAAAACTTAAAATAAAAATATCTAATTTGCAGTTCTGAGCCAATCAAAATAGATGTGCCATTAAAGCCAAACTGTAACTTAAAGCTAGATAATACATTTTGAGATTCATTAATTCGATTATAAACAGATGTGTAGCTTAAATAATGGCGTAATGAAAATTCAGTGATATCACGAAAATCGCCATTAAAAATTTCATTATATAATTGAAACAAAGTTGAGCTTTTTAAGTAGTTTAGTTCTATTTTTTTTATTGCAATAGTATCTACAAGTCCCATAAAGTAGCCCTGATTGCTTTTTTCAATTAAACTATCTGGATAACCTTCTTCAAAAATTTCATCTTGTAAGACAACTAAGCTTTTCACTAGAGTTTTTTTTGAAATATTTAAATACTCCACCAACTCATTTAAACTAAAAACACGAGACTCTGAACTTAAAATTCTTAATAAAGTTACCTTACGATAAGACATCCTATCAAAAAATCTCTTCATGCAGTTCCCCCTTTTGAGAATAGAACTCTATTATTTATAAACAAAACATAATTCTCCTTTTATTAACTATTTAGTGAGATTCCTTCAAACATCAAATCAACAGATTTAATTTCAATGATATTTTCCAAATTCAAAAATATTTTTTCTCGTACTTTTTCCTCGGTTAAACCATATGGGAAAATTAAAATCCGGGTAAATTCTTTTAATAAATACTCTTTTCCGTATTTAATTTGAGCTTCAAATGTAACACAATATACGTCCTTATCCTGCCAATAAACATCAATAAAAGACATAGTATCCCTCCAAGCTAATTTTCTTATTGATATTGTACTTATAAACCCACAGTAAAGACAATCTAATTTACTGGAAACTCTTTTTAAAAAATACCCCTTCTGAAGAATTAAAAAAAAAATATCTTTATCAATTTATTCACATCTACTAGAAACTAACTTTTACCTATAAACCATAATGTATCTATCAAAAAAAAGCAATATTAATTAACTATTTACTTATATGTATTATAAAAAAAACAATCAACACACCTTCTTTCTAGTTAACTATTTATAAAAAAACAAACTAGATATGTTCTATCTAGTTTGTTTTTTTAACTATCTGATACCTATGTACATACAGCACATGGCGAAATCTACTTAGTGCTGCTTCCTTCCGGATCTGACACGATTCGTAGACTCACCATTGCCATACGGCCTTGCGGCAATTTCTATTCTACCTTAGATTTTAGATAAAAGCTAGCTTTTTTTCATTATTCAGCTTTAATCTTCTAAAGTAACTTCTTTTTAAGACATATTATTCATTATTTCTTAGGTATAGATTGAATTTTTCTTCAAACAGTTAATCCAAACAATGCGAATTTACTACGATTAATCTTACTTCTTTAGATGATTCAAATGCTAATTTATTTAATTTTTCAGTATCAGATGATGATTTACTATGTATCTATAGATTAGCTTCATTAGGATGTCATTAATTTTAGGAACTGACAAATTTACAATTAGATTGACTCTAGTCTGTATCAAGATTGTCAGTATAAATCAACCATCTAAATTTTCACAAGAAAAAAAAAGCTAAATTATGTTAAAATAAGACAATAACTAAAGGGGTGTTTCAAATGAAAGTCGGCTTTATTGGAACAGGAAATATGGCAAGTGCTATTATTAAAGGAATGATTCAAACAGGTCATACAAAGGCTAATGATATCTTTGTTTTTGATGTGGCTACAGATAAATTAAATGCTTTTACTCAAGATACGGGAACAACTGCTTGCGAATCTAATCAGGCATTAATTGCCGAAGTAGATATTGTTTTACTAGCAGTCAAACCAAATAGTATCGGACATGTTCTCATCCAGCTTCAAACAGAAATTGCGGTGCGTCAGCCCTTAATTATTTCCATTGCAGCTGGAACAACTATTGAGAAAATTCAAGGATTTCTGGGTGCAAGCAATCCAACAGCGATTATCCGAGTTATGCCTAATCTAAATGCAATGATTGGCGAAGGTATGGCTGCTGTTTGTGGTAATCAGATTACTACAAAAGAACAAATCACCTTTGTTTTAGGCATATTTAATGCCGTCGGACTGGCTGTTGAACTTAGTGAGAATCAATTTAGCACCTTCACAGCAATTGCTGGTAGTTCACCTGCATACGCCTTTTTATTTATTGATTCATTAGCTCGTGGAGCTGTAAAAAATGGCATGCCTAAGGATTTAGCTACTAAAATTGCTGCTCAAGCCGTTCTGGGTAGTGCCAAAATGATTTTAGAAAGCGATGAGTCTCCATGGAATTTGATAGATCAAGTTTCTTCTCCAGGTGGAACAACGGTTGCTGGTTTAGTTGCTTTAGAAGATGAGGCTTTCATTTCAACCGTAATTAAAGGTGTCGATGCAACTATTAAAAAAGATCAAGATTTAATGCAACAATAAACATGTTTCAAAAATAAAAGTAAATTCACCGTATCAAAAAAACTACTGTGAATCTGCTTTTATTTTTCATTTATTTCCATGTACATATGATTATAGATTAAAATGAGTATTATATTTTTAAATTAGACCGAAAAAAAAGAGAAACTTATTCATCCCTTAGTCATTTTTTTGTTTTAACTTTTCTGCTTTTTTTCGTAAACGGAGCTCTCTAAAAAAATCGCTTAAAAGTTTTCCACATTCTTCTTCCAAAATTCCTTTTTCCACAATTACTTGGTGATTAAAGCGTGTATCTGTTAATAAGTTTAGTAGCGTTCCCGCAGTTCCTCCCTTAGGATCACTTGCTCCATAATAGACCTCTTTCATCCGTGACATAATCATAGCGCCGCTACACATTGGACAAGGTTCTAGGGTAACAAACAGGCTAGCATCCTCTAAACGCCAACTTTCCATAAACTGATTCGCTTCACGAATAGCAATCATTTCAGCATGTGTTGTTGCATCGTTGGTTTCTTCACGCATATTGTGACCACGAGCAATAATTTTTCCATCAATAACAATAACTGCTCCGATTGGTACTTCTAACTTATCCCCAGCTTTTTTTGCTTCTAAAATAGCTTCCTGCATAAAATATTCTTTTTCCACATGTGTATACATTTATTCTATTCAACCCTTTAATATTTTTTCTTAATCATATCACATTCCCCTTCATTTTTTTTAGTTTAATGGTAAACTATAATTATCTGGTAACGGATTCAACATCTGAAAGGAGCTAGTTAATTGGACTTTACACAACTTAAAGCAATTTATCCACATGCGCAACTAAAAAATAGTGCCTCAACTGATCTAACCGTTTTTTCTATTCCTTGTGGTGAACAATGGATTCATATCAATCAAACAGACTTATCCACATCTGAAAAAAAACTATTAAAAACTCTATTTCCTACTATAAAAAGCAACGATTCTGCACTCATTAATCACTTTTGGTATCAATTTTTGTGGAAAAAAGCAAACTTATCCACAAATCACTCTGGAACCTATCGAATTATTCAATTTGAAATTCTGACAAAAGAGCAACAAACAGATTCTACTGATTGGTTAGATGCTTTTCAAAGTATGTTTGATCAGATTGAAGACGCTTTTTTCGTCACCGAAAACTATGGTATTTTAATTCAAAAAGAAGGTACTGAAGGATTAGGCTATGAAGAGATTTCAGGAATTATTCAAACTTTGGAAGATGATTTTTCTATTAAATCGATTTGCTATCTTGGGCAATATTGGCAATTAAATTCTATTTTCCCATTACTATTTAATGAAGAAAAAGCTATTTTCTTACAACAAAAGGAGAAAATTAAAGGCTTAACTGTTCTTTCTCTTTCCCAAACTGCCCTTCCTTACTATGTAAAATCAGCAACCGATCAGAGTAAATTAATGAACGAGCTAAAAAAACATTTTTCAGATCAGTTAGACTGGCAAGAATTAGTTAAGGCTTTGTGGGAAACTCAAGGTAATATCTCTATGGCTGCAAAAAGTCTCTACGTTCATCGAAATACTCTTCAATACCGGATGGATCGCTTTACCGAAACTACTGGATTTTCATTAAAAAATAAAGATGATCTAATGCTGTGTTACTTACTTTTGCTATAAAATAAAGTTTCTAGGATGAAAATCAACCAATAAAAAATCCCAAGAAATCAACATTTATAAAAATGGATTTTTTGGGATTTCTACTATTTTAGGATTATGCCTCAGCTTTGTTGTCTTATTAATCCATTACAAAATTGGTTTTTCCTCTTTGATCTGGGCTTAAATAATTTAATTGTGCAAGTTTTTGTTGCCATGCTGCTTTTAATTGGTTGCTTTCAGAAATTGAGTTAGTTTTAACAGATAATTCTACCATTTTTTTCCCATTATAAGTCCAAACCTCAATATCAATATCTTTTCCTTCAAATTGTCCTTTATAAGAAGTTGCTTGTGCAGGACCATAAATAATCGCTTGATCTAAAGTAGTATTATACCAACTACTTGTATCCCAGTTCTCCATTTTTTTTGGTACATTAGCTTTTATTAGCTTAAGTGCATCTGCTAACTTGACTGTACCGTATGTTACTTTTTTAGTCGTTTTTATGGTTTCTTTACGGCTCACACTTAATACATTATTTGTTCCCTTACTATCTACTTCAAATTTATAATTTGATTCAGATCCATCAAATCCTTGATTCAATAAGGTTTGAATGCCAGTATTAATACTTTGTCCTACAAGACGTTTCTTATAGGTAATATCAAGTTTTGATTCATTTTGATAGACACGTAACCGCTGAATTGTATCTTTGGCTTGAAATGCCTTATTGGCCGTATCAAAAAAGTAAATTTCTAATTTTTTATTTTTTGTCCCGGAAAAAACCTCTTGTATCTTATTTTTATCAAATAAAGTTTCATTTAAATTAAATTTCACTTCACCAGTTGGCTGAATTGAAGCTGCATTTGCTGCTTGTTGTGTAGCTATTAATAAACCAAAAATAAAGATCATGAATGGAAATGCTTTTAATTTTGATAGAATTTTCACCTTAATAAACTCCTTTAGGAATAAGTTTTTTTATTTCAGTTAAACCATCTTGTTCAGTCAGCCATTTACTATGAAAATAAACAACCTTTGTTCCATCGATATAACTAGTTAATTCTTGAATATCGTAGTTGTCTAAGTGTGTTTTATATGGAATCGAGTCATGTTGGTGATTGTCTATTTTAATTTCATGTACTTCATCTGACATGCGACGATCACTTAATTTGCTCGTAGATTTTTTGAAAAAATAAATACTTGATTCACATCTAACATCCACATATACACGGGAACTTTCCATCAACTTTTTTAATGATTGAACTTTATCAGACATCAAGTTAGTTGAATGTTGGATATGAAATTCTAGCCATTGCCAAACTTCTTGATCTAAAATCAATGTCCTACTACTTGTTTCATATAGATAAAGTAAAATATCGATTAATTTGTTTGAAAAAGTCAGCTCCATATAAAAAGATTGTTGTGGATCCTGATTAATTTTTTGACTAAATTTTACTAAACTAAGAGAATTATCAATAATCCCATCTGCATTCCCACCTTCAATCAGTGCTAAATCATATTGCACTTTCGGTGGGCAGTTTAATTTAGTAATATAAGGTTGAAACGAAAAATCTCCTGAATAAAAAATACAGATTCCATGAAGTCGAATGCTAAACCATAGACTCCCAATTACATGACCAGAATATCCCCATAAAAATTGAATATTTTTTGTCAATGATTGCCATTTTCTTTTCGTACTTGTTTCAATCAACATCAATTGTTTATTTTCTAGACCTAACCAATCCGCTGTGGTATCACTCGTAATAATCGTTCCATGATAGCCTAGTTCTTCCAGAAATGGCAATGCTCCAGTATGATCCGTATGCAGATGTGAAATAAAAACACCCTTTAAACGTGCAATATGATTTTTAGTTAAATCTGGTAACTGCTTTGAAGCATCATTCATAATGCCACAATCAAGTAAAATCGCTTCGCCAGCCACTTCAATATAAAAACAATTGCGACCATATTCTCCACAGCCTCCCAAGACTTCTAATTTTATGGTCATTTACGTTCCTCCGTCTTTTTTAATTTTTCAATCGCAATCATAAATAAAATTGTGATTAAAACCGTCACAACAGCCATCGCCATCCCAGAGCTATCATTTCCTTGTTCAAATTGACGATAAATATACGTTGCACTTGTCTCAACTCCTGGTGGCAAGATTAGAAGTGAGCCGACTAGCTCTCGCATCGAAATAATAAATGTCATCATTCCCCCAACAAGTAAGCCTCTCTTTAATAAAGGAAGGTAAATATAGAATAACGTGTAAAAATTATTCTTTCCAAATATTTCAGCTGATTCCATAATAGAGGCATCCAATTGTGTTAAATTACTTTTTACATACTGAACAGAGTACGGTAAAAATAATCCTGAATAAGTGACTACTACCATGGCTTTTGTATTATAAATAGTCGCTGGTAACCATGGTAAATTCCAAAATAAAATAAAGCCAACCACTAAGACAATTCCAGGAATAATATTTGGCATCAATACAATGAAATCAATGATTTTCTGAGTTTTCTTTTGCCCTTTTTGAATAAATATTCCAGCAAAAAATCCAATAATAGTAGTAATCACCGTTGTAAAGAACGCAAATTCTAAACTGTTGAAAAATGCTCCTCGCCCTTCACCACTAGCTAACTCTGAATAAGCCTTAAGACTAAAATTCCCCCAAGCCAATCCATCTCCACGAATTTTCATTAAAGACGTTGCAATAATTGAAAAATAAGGAATACCGATTGAGAATAAAACAATGAATCCAATAATGAACCAAGATACAAAAAGCATTTTTCGTGAGCTGCTATAAGACGTATTTTTGGTTTTACCAGATACCGTTCCATACATGAATTTTTGAGCAACACGATTTTGAATAATCCAAATAATAAAACAAAGGGTGAACAAAAAGAAAGATAAATTGGCCGCCATTTGAATGTTTACTGGCCATTTAGATAATTGATTATGAATTTCCGTTGTAAATACACGATATCCAATTCGACTACCAAATGTAATTGGTGTTCCAAATTCAGCTAATGTTTTAATAAAAATCAACAATACACCTAAAATATAACTAGGAATCAATAGAGGCAATGAAACCTTAAACCAATTGATTAGATCATTTCTGCCAAAAATTCTTGCTGCATCTTGAAATGAACCTTCAATTTGCAACAAAGAATTTTTTAGCATTAAATATAAAAATGGAAACAAATGAAGACTCATAATAATCACCATTCCTGCTAACGAGAAAAACAATGGCGTTATTCCTGCTAATTTTGGAAAAAATTGAACTAAAAAACCATTTTTTTGCATAAATAAAATCCACCCCATTGCTCCAATATAAGGTGGTGTCATAAATGGTACTGTAAAAATAATATCCAACCATTGATACTTGGCTAATGATGTCTTCGTTGTAATCAATGCTAAAGGAAAAGCTAATAGAGTTGTTCCAATAACAACAAAAGTACCTAGCTTTAAAGACTGTGTAAATAATAACCATACACGTGGATTCACAATGGCTTGCTGCAACATTGAAAAATCGAATTGTCCATCTTTAAAGAATGTATCTTTGACTAAGGCCATCATCGGCAACACTGTAATAAATCCTATTGAGATGACTAACAGGATAAAGCTTTTTTTTCTATCTAGCATTTATTTTACACGTCCCTACTTTATTAAGATCCAAAAGTAGTTGTAAATTGTTCCAATACTTTTGCTTGTTCCTTTTCAGAATTTGTCCAGTCGACTTTTAGTTGTGGAATATCTTTTAACTCCGCACGATCTTTAACTGGTATTTCACTATTTCCAGGTAATAAATACGCTTTTGTAACTAAATTTTGTGCATCATCAGAAAGCAAATAATCAACAAATGCCTGTGCTGCACCAACTTCTTTAGCCGATTTAGTAATCCCCACCGCTCTCGGGCTGACAACTGTTCCACTTTTTGGATAAACAATATCAATCGGTTCGCCTTTAGCTTTAGCACTATAAGCCATATAATCGACTCCCGCTGCAGCTATATCCTTTTCTCCTGTAATGACTGAATTTAAAGATTCTTTATTTGCTCCAACTGCTTGCAGACCATTGTCTTTCCAACTTTTAATTGTATCCCAACCTGTTTTTTCTACAGTTGTAAACCCATATAAGAAATCCAACGCTGATCCTGACAAAGTTGGATCAGGCATATTAAAGCGATCTTTCCATTGACTATCCTTCAAATCAGCCCAATCAGCTGGTGGCGTTGTAACATTTTTCGTATTATACGTAATTCCCAAAGCTGAAGCGCTATAGCCAAAATAATTATTCTCTTTATCTGACCATTCCTTTTGCAATTTTTCTTTGCCAACAGCATCTTCATAAGGTTGCAATTCACCAGCTGATTTTAAACCATCCATTGCGCTTAATGATGCTAACACAAGTACATCTGCTACCGGATTATTTTTTTCCGCCGCTACTTTTGATAAAATTTTTCCTGTTGTCCCTTGAAATAAATTAACTTTCACACCAGTCTTAGCTTCAAAATCCTCTTTCAAAGACGTTGCCAATTTATCTGGACCTGCTGAGTATACCGTAATTTCTTTGCCCTTAATTGCTTCAGGTGTCTTTTGTGGTTTTGCTTTTTCTTCTGTTGATGCATCTTTAGCTGAAGATGACTCTTTCACTGCTACATCTGCTTTCCCGCACGCCCCTAATAAAATTGCACTAACCCCTAGCAAAATACTTAACCTCTTAACTGTTTTAATCATTCTTTAGTCCTCCAATGTAATTAAATCTTGTGCTTGAAAAAATAGTGAACAAGTACTCCCGATTTCTTGATGTGCTGCATAATAAAATTCCCACTCGTAACCATCAACTTTTCCATTAATAAGATAGCGATCTCCCACAAAAGTTGATTTTTCAATTTTAATTTGTTTTTCAATCACATCCATCGCTGAATTTTTACTCATTGTTATTTTTTCTGGTCGTAAAAATTGTTTTTCTGTGAGCCAATTTACTTTTCCAATAAAATTAGCCACATATTTAGTTTTTGGTTGATGATAGATTTCAGTTGGTGATCCCAATTGAATCACATGACCTTTTTCCATAATCAAAATTTGATCCGACATCGTCATGGCTTCTCCTTGATCATGAGTGACAAAAATTGCCTGACAATTTGTTTGTTGAACAAGATTTAAAATCTCTTGCTGCATCCGTTCACGCAAAACGGCATCTAATGCCGATAAAGGCTCATCAAATAAGATTAGTTTTGGCTGGGGCGCTATTGCTCTGGCTAAGGCTACCCTTTGTTGTTGCCCTCCAGACAATTCTCCCGGCTTGCGGTCTTTAAAATTTTCTAAATTCACCATTTTCAAAACATCCATCACACGTTCTTGACGTTCATTTTTGGATAAATCAGTTAATTTTTTCAATCCAAATGCAACATTTTCAAAAATAGACATATGTGGCCATAAGGCAAAATCTTGAAAGACCATTGAAATCATTCGTTTATTTGGTTTAACATTCACTTTATCTGCTCTTGAATAAATCACTTCATCATCAAACTTAATCATACCTTCAGTTGGTTCAACTAAACCTGCTAGCATTTTTAACATAGTTGTCTTTCCACATCCTGATTCACCTAGAATCGTTGTGAATTTTTCAGAAATTGTTAATGTGGTTGGTTTCAATACTTTATTTGTCTGATAGTTCTTTTCTAATTCATGAATTGAAATCTCCATACTAAGCTTCTCCTCCTATGGAACTAGTGTATCAATCTACTGTTGACTCAACGTTAACAGAACGTTAACGTTTATTTAAAAATACACATATATAATAGGAGATAAGTTTCAAATAATCGAATTTTTTCGAGAAAAAGGTGAGTCATGATTAATATTGTTAAGTTAAAAGCTTTTTGCACCTTAGCCGAACTAAAAAAAGCCAACCTCGTTGCTAAAGAACTAAGCATTTCTCCCTCAACCGTTTCCTTCCACATTCATTCATTAGAAAAAGAATTCAAAACTCAATTATTTTATCGTCAGTCTGGACATTATCTCCTAACCGAAACAGGAAAAGGAGTGTACCATTATGTAAAACAAATTATTAATTTACAAACAAATTTACAGCAATTTATCGAAAATAAACGAGAAGGAAAAGTAGGATCTATTAGAATTGGCGTCAGTAATGTAGCAACCTACTTGTACCTTCCCTATCTACTAGATTCCTTTGCAACCCGTTATCCAAACATTCGCATCTCAGTGACTGTTCAAACTTCTCCTAAAATTGAAGAGCTAATTCAAAATCAACAACTCGATTATGGCATTATCATGGAAACTAAAAATCACTCAAAAGAAATAATTTATGAAACCTTAGGAACAGATCAATTAGTTCTCGTATATGGTACTAATCATCCATTTGCCAAAGAAAAAGCGATTCAAAAATTAACCATCGTGAATCAAAAAATTCTCTTTCATGCTACTGAAAGTTCAACAAAATCCCTCGTTGAACGCTGGTTAACCTACCGTGCAGCTGATTTAAATGTGATTGAACTGGATTCATTATCAACAATAAAAAAACTACTAACCTTCGGCAAAAATGTGGCCTTTATCTCAAAATCATTGATAGAAGATGAAGTCATAGCAGGAACCTTATTTTATCAAGAATTTGAAGATATTGAACTTGAACGTCAAATCTATTTTATTTATCATCGAGAACAATTTGAAGATATTCATCGAACGTATTTTAAACAACTTGTATTGGACAATTGTATAGCTAAAGAATAAACATAAAAAAATGCCTCTAAAATGAAATTCATTTTAGAGGCATTTTGCTTTTAATTACCTATCAAATTTTTCTTTAACGGTTTCTTTGTATCCATGAATAGTATCTTTAAACTCATCTGCGGCATCCTTTAGGTTATCCCCATAAACATTAATGCGGCCTTTTAAAGTATTTACTTTATCCACAATTTGCAATAAGTTCGTAATTTCATCATCGGATAAATGATCTACAACATCTAATGCATCATTGTTGCCATTCAACTTATCTTTGATAAAATCTTTAGCACGTTTACGGTTCATGTAGCTCTCAATTTTCTTAACAGCCTTTTCCGATGATGAAACAATAATTGTTCCCACCACTACAGTTGCACCTAAACCAATTAATAAACCTTTAGTTGTATTTTTCATAGTATCTTCACGTTCCCCTCAAATTAGAATACTTATACTTATTTATAGTACCATAGTTTAAAAAAATCCGATAGTGAAAGCGTCTAACCTTAGTCAATCTGTTAGCGAATTTTATTTTACAGAAACTGTTTCATTTTTTGTAGTAGTTTTAGTCTTCTTTTTCTCTTCTTTCACTTGAATCCGAATTTTTCCTTTAGCTGCGCCAATTGTAACTTGATCTCCAATTTTTACAGTTCCATTTAATAATTCTTCACTTAAACGGTCTTCAATTTCTTTTTGTAAAGCACGGCGTAATGGACGTGCACCGTATTCAGGATCAAATCCAGCTTTTGAAATCACTTCAATTGCTGCTGGCGTGATTTTTACATGAATATCTAAATCGCCTAAACGTTTAATAACCACGTTGGCCATCAATTTAACAATCTCATTTAATTCATCTTTTTCAAGACTTTGGAAAACGATTGTTTCATCAATTCTATTGATAAATTCAGGTCTAAAAGCAAGTTTTAATTCTTCAAGAATTCGTTTTTCCATAGCTTTATGATCTTTCTTCTTATCCTTCGTGCTAAACCCTACTGATTTTTCATCCCGTAAAGCAGTTGCACCTAAATTAGACGTCATAATTAAAATTGTGTTCTTAAAGTCAACTTTACGTCCCTTAGCATCCGTTAAATGACCATCATCTAGAACTTGCAATAAAATATTAAAGACATCTGGATGGGCTTTTTCAACTTCATCTAGTAATACAACTGAATAAGGTTTTTGACGAATCTTCTCAGTTAATTGACCACCTTCGTCGTATCCAACATATCCAGGAGGTGAACCAATTAAACGACTTGTACTATATTTTTCCATAAACTCAGACATATCTACGCGAATTAAAGCTTCTTCATTACCAAACATAGCTTCTGCTAAAGCTTTGGCTAACTCAGTTTTTCCGACACCAGTTGGTCCTAAGAACATAAATGAACCAATTGGGCGATTAGGATCTTTCAATCCACTTCTTGCACGTCTCATCGCTCTAGAAACAGCGCTAACTGCTTCCTCTTGTCCAACAACTCGACCATGTAAAACTTTTTCTAATTTCAACAATCGTTCACTTTCTTTTTGTTCCATTTGTTGAACAGGAATTCCTGTCCATAATGAAACAACTTCTGCAACATCTGATTCAGTTACTTGCAATTTTGTACTAGACTGCTGCTTGCCTTCTTTTGCAATTAACGTTTCGATTTTTTTCTTCTGACGCATTTCTTTTGTCCGAATCATCGCAGCCTTTTCAAAATCTTGCATTTGAATAGCTACTTCTTTTTCATTTACCAATTGATCCAATTCCGCAACTGCCACAGCGACTGGCGTCGGTTTATCAGAAACATCTAAACGAACTTTAGCTGCTGACTCATCAATCAAATCAATCGCTTTATCTGGCAACTGACGAGATGTAATATAACGAGTCGAAAATTTAACAGCTGCAGAAATTGCTTCATCTGTGATTTCCACACCATGGTGATCTTCGTAGCGTGAACGCAGACCTAACAAAATCTCTTCAGCTTCTTCAGGAGAAGGTTCATCAACAGAAATCGGAGCAAATCGTCTTTCCAATGCAGCATCTTTTTCTATATATTTTTGGTATTCATCTAATGTTGTTGCACCAATTGTTTGCAATTCACCACGAGCTAAGGCTGGTTTTAGAATATTAGACGCATCAATTGCCCCTTCTGCTCCACCTGCCCCAATCAAGGTATGCAGCTCATCAATAAATAAGATAACCTGTCCATCTTGATAAATTTCTTCAATGACTTTTTTCATACGATCTTCAAACTCACCACGATACTTGGTACCGGCAACCATTGATCCCATATCTAGCATCATCAAACGTTTTTTAGCCATATCTTTAGGCACTTCACCATTAACAATCTTCTGAGCTAATCCTTCCGCAATTGCTGTTTTACCTACACCAGGTTCACCAACCAAAACAGGATTATTTTTCGTTCTACGACTTAATACTTGAATTAAACGATGAACTTCTTTATGACGTCCCACAACTGGATCCATTTTTCCTTCTTTTGCTAAAGCTGTTAAGTCACGTGCTAAAGAATCTAAAGTAGGCGTGCCACCAGTCGCTTGTTTAGGAGCCTGACGACCACGTCTTGCACCTTTCGTATTATTAACATCTGATACACCAATTTTTTTCAATAGAAGTTGGCGTGTTTTATTTAAACTAACATCTAAATTACTTAAGATTTTAGAAGAAAGAATTTCCTCTTCTCTTAACAAACCTAATAATAAATGTTCCGTTCCAACCAAAGGAGCGCCTAATCGTCTGGCTTCGTCTGTTGCAAAAGTAATCACTTGTTTTGCTCTTGGTGAATAAGGCAATAATGCATTCTTTGGTATATTTTTCATTGTTCCATATCCAGTAAAATGTTCAATTTCTTCACGAACATCTTGTTCATTAACTGCAAATTGACGTAATGTTTTTCCTGCCATACCTTCTTGTTCTACCACTAAAGCCAATAAAATATGTTCGGTACCAACGGAATGGTGACGAAAGTTTTTTGCTTCTTCTTGTGCTAAAATTAAGACTACTTTGGCTTTTTCAGTGAATAGTTCATCCATAATATTGCCTCCATTTTATGTTTTATTCGTACCTTAGATTATTTAAAAAAGCTATTAAAATTTGGGCACGTAGATGGTCTTCTAATTTTTCAGTAACAGATAAAACTGGTTTTTCCATTGCTGAGAGCATTAATGTTGCCTCTCGCTTTGTTAACATATCCTCACCATATAACTGCTGAACAATTGAATATGCATCTTTTTGTGAAATTTTATCACCAATAATTTGAATCATTGTATCAAGCATTTCTGCCTTATCTAATAATTTTACTTTAATAATTCTGATATAACCGCCACCACCACGTTTACTTTCAACTAAATAGCCTTGTTGTACAGTAAAGCGAGTATTAATTACATAATTAATTTGAGATGGCACACAATTAAATTGATTCGCCATTTCACTTCGTCTAATTTCAATCTGTTCATGAGCATTTAAAACTTGCTTCAAGTAATCTTCAATAATATCAGACATATTTTGATTTTGCATGAGTCTCCTCCTTTAAAATTTTTTATTAGGTTTTGACTAATACTGACTTTAATTATACGAGAAAATTGTTAATTTGAAAAGCAAGTCTACTTATTTCTTTCAATTTTTTATGAAAAGCTGTTACAAACTAATGATCATTCACCATTAATATATAAAAAAGCTTTAACTCAATATTGAGTTAAAGCTTTCCAGTTTATTCATTTTATCGGGAAGACAGGATTCGAACCTGCGACCCCTTGGTCCCAAACCAAGTGCTCTACCAAGCTGAGCTACTTCCCGTTTGAAAATATCACTTTAAATTAGAAAATTTAAAGCTATGCACCCAAGAGGAGTCGAACCTCTAACCGCTTGATTCGTAGTCAAGTACTCTATCCAGTTGAGCTATGGGTGCTATATGGTGCCGAGGGCCGGAATCGAACCGGCACGGTGATCACTCACCGCAGGATTTTAAGTCCTGTGCGTCTGCCAGTTCCGCCACCCCGGCATGGAATGTGGATCAGATTTCTTAAAAATCTGGGCAAACTAGAAATATTCTAGTAAGCGAAAGACGGGGTTCGAACCCGCGACCCCCACCTTGGCAAGGTGATGTTCTACCACTGAACTACTTTCGCATGGTTATTTTGTTTAATTTATTTTAAAAAAATGGTGCCGGCTAAAGGAGTTGAACCCTCGACCCTCTGATTACAAATCAGATGCTCTACCAACTGAGCTAAGCCGGCTAAAAATTTTAATGGTGCGGGTGAAGGGACTTGAACCCCCACGTCTTGCGACGCTAGATCCTAAATCTAGTGCGTCTGCCAATTCCGCCACACCCGCAAATATGGCAGTTAACTGCTCATTTTAAAAATGAATAGTTATGAGACATGCTGGGCTCGAACCAGCGACCCTCTGATTAAAAGTCAGATGCTCTACCAACTGAGCTAATGTCTCATGGTGGGGGTTAACGGGTTCGAACCGCTGACCCTCTGCTTGTAAGGCAGATGCTCTCCCAGCTGAGCTAAACCCCCAAAATAAATGGTTTTTATAAATAAATGAATCAATCTCGCGTGGCAACGTCCTACCCTCACAGGGGGAAACCCCCAACTACTCTCGGCGCTGAAAAGCTTAACTGCTGTGTTCGGCATGGGAACAGGTGTATCCTTCTCGCTATCGCCACCACACTTTTTTTCCGCCAACTTACGTTGCGACTCTTCGGCTGTTTCCTTCACTTTGCTTCTCATGTACATTAGTACATTCCGATGCTCGCTCAGTTACATCCTCGATTCACTTGCAATTTGTTGAAAAAATGCTTTACTGATTCATTATTTAATTGAAAGAAATTGTTCTCTCAAAACTGGTACTGTATTAAAGTAAGTTGTTCTGTTGCCTTCTTCACCGTTTCTTTCTTGGTTAAGTCCTCGACCGATTAGTATTGGTCCGCTCCATACATCGCTGTACTTCCACTTCCAACCTATCTACCTGATCATCTCTCAGGGGTCTTACTTGCCGAAGCAATGGGAAATCTCATCTCGAGGGGGGCTTCACGCTTAGATGCTTTCAGCGTTTATCCCTTCCACACATAGCTACCCAGCGATGCTCCTGGCGGAACAACTGGTACACCAGCGGTGTGTCCATCCCGGTCCTCTCGTACTAAGGACAGCTCCTCTCAAATTTCCTGCGCCCGCGACGGATAGGGACCGAACTGTCTCACGACGTTCTGAACCCAGCTCGCGTACCGCTTTAATGGGCGAACAGCCCAACCCTTGGGACCGACTACAGCCCCAGGATGCGATGAGCCGACATCGAGGTGCCAAACCTCCCCGTCGATGTGGACTCTTGGGGGAGATAAGCCTGTTATCCCCAGGGTAGCTTTTATCCGTTGAGCGATGGCCCTTCCATGCGGAACCACCGGATCACTAAGCCCGACTTTCGTCCCTGCTCGACTTGTAGGTCTCGCAGTCAAGCTCCCTTCTGCCTTTACACTCTACGAATGATTTCCAACCATTCTGAGGGAACCTTTGGGCGCCTCCGTTACTCTTTAGGAGGCGACCGCCCCAGTCAAACTGCCCGTCTGACACTGTCTCCCGCCACGATCAGTGGCGAGGGTTAGAGTGGTCATACAGCAAGGGTAGTATCCCACCAATGCCTCCATCAAAACTGGCGTCCTGATTTCTATGGCTCCTACCTATCCTGTACAAGCTGTACAAACACTCAATATCAAACTGCAGTAAAGCTCCATGGGGTCTTTCCGTCCTGTCGCGGGTAACCTGCATCTTCACAGGTACTATAATTTCACCGAGTCTCTCGTTGAGACAGTGCCCAGATCGTTACGCCTTTCGTGCGGGTCGGAACTTACCCGACAAGGAATTTCGCTACCTTAGGACCGTTATAGTTACGGCCGCCGTTTACTGGGGCTTCAATTCTGAGCTTCGCCGAAGCTAACCCATCCTCTTAACCTTCCAGCACCGGGCAGGCGTCAGCCCCTATACGTCATCTTACGATTTTGCAGAGACCTGTGTTTTTGATAAACAGTCGCCTGGGCCTATTCACTGCGGCTGACCAATTGGTCAGCACCCCTTCTCCCGAAGTTACGGGGTCATTTTGCCGAGTTCCTTAACGAGAGTTCTCTCGCACACCTTAGGATACTCTCCTCGACTACCTGTGTCGGTTTGCGGTACGGGCAATTTCTTTCTAACTAGAAGCTTTTCTTGGCAGTGTGACATCAGAAACTTCGGTACTTAAATTTCCCTCCCCATCACAACTTGTCCTTATAGTCGCAAGCATTTAACTCACGTCAAGACTTGTTGCTTAGACGCGCATATCCATCAGCGCGCTTTTCTTAGCCTACTGCGTCCCTCCATTGTTCAAACAAAAGAAACTGGTACAGGAATATCAACCTGTTGTCCATCGCCTACGCCTATCGGCCTCGGCTTAGGTCCCGACTAACCCTGGGAGGACGAGCCTTCCCCAGGAAACCTTAGTCATACGGTGGACGGGATTCTCACCCGTCTTTCGCTACTCATACCGGCATTCTCACTTCTAAGCGCTCCACCAGTCCTCACGGTCTAGCTTCGACGCCCTTAGAACGCTCTCCTACCATAGAACCAATGGTTCTATCCACAGCTTCGGTGTACTATTTAGCCCCGGTAAATTTTCGGCGCAGGGTCACTCGACTAGTGAGCTATTACGCACTCTTTAAATGATGGCTGCTTCTGAGCCAACATCCTAGTTGTCTAAGCAACCCCACATCCTTTTCCACTTAATAGTAACTTTGGGACCTTAGCTGGTGGTCTGGGCTGTTTCCCTTTCGACTACGGATCTTATCACTCGCAGTCTGACTCCCGGATATAAATCAATGGCATTCGGAGTTTATCTGAATTCGGTAACCCTAGAAGGGCCCCTAGTCCAAACAGTGGCTCTACCTCCATGATTCTTAATTCCGAGGCTAGCCCTAAAGCTATTTCGGAGAGAACCAGCTATCTCCAAGTTCGATTGGAATTTCTCCGCTACCCACACCTCATCCCCGCATTTTTCAACATACGTGGGTTCGGTCCTCCAGTGCGTATTACCGCACCTTCAACCTGGACATGGGTAGGTCACTTGGTTTCGGGTCTACGACCACATACTCATTCGCCCTATTCAGACTCGCTTTCGCTACGGCTCCGTCTTCTCAACTTAACCTCGCATGTAATCGTAACTCGCCGGTTCATTCTACAAAAGGCACGCTATCACCCATTAACGGGCTCTAACTATTTGTAAGCACACGGTTTCAGGTACTCTTTCACTCCCCTTCCGGGGTTCTTTTCACCTTTCCCTCACGGTACTGGTTCACTATCGGTCACTAAGGAGTATTTAGCCTTGCGGGATGGTCCCCGCGGATTCCGACGGAATTTCTCGTGTTCCGCCGTACTCAGGATACACAACAGAGTGAACTTTGTTTCAAATACGGGGCTTTTACCCTCTTCGGCAGACCTTTCCAGGTCATTTCTTCTACAAAACTCATTTATGACTCTTAATGTCGTGTCCTACAACCCCAACAAGCAAGCTTGTTGGTTTGGGCTCTTCCCGTTTCGCTCGCCGCTACTCAGGGAATCGAATTTTCTTTCTCTTCCTGCAGGTACTTAGATGTTTCAGTTCTCTGCGTCTACCTCTACTAGCCTATGTATTCAGCTAGCAGTAACATTCTATAAAAAATGCTGGGTTCCCCCATTCGGAAATCTTTGGATCAAAGCTTACTTACAGCTCCCCAAAGCATATCGGAGTTAGTCCCGTCCTTCATCGGCTCTTAGTGCCAAGGCATCCACCGTGCGCCCTTATTAACTTAACCTTATTTGTTGGTACTGCTTCAGTCTTCATCGTCTTGTTCCTTCATTCACTTCTGACGTACGTTAGTACGCTTCGAGGCTCATTGCAGTTCAATCCTAAAATTCTGTTGCATTCCTGCACAAATAGTTTGTGTGGAAGGTTTTATTGCTAAAACAATCCTGTTAGTTAATGTTTATTCATTATCTTACGATAAGAACTAATTAAAAAACTCATTTAAAACGCGGTGTTTCTCGGTTTCTTACTTAACTTACTTTTTTAATACAGTATCCAGTTTTCAAAGAACAAGTTTCTATCTTGAGAAGTTAGACCTCTCAAAACTGAACAAAATAAAGACGAATGTGTTGGGTTCCGTTAATTCCTTAGAAAGGAGGTGATCCAGCCGCACCTTCCGATACGGCTACCTTGTTACGACTTCACCCCAATTATCTATCCCACCTTAGACGGCTGGCTCCTAAAAGGTTACCTCACCGGCTTCGGGTGTTACAAACTCTCGTGGTGTGACGGGCGGTGTGTACAAGACCCGGGAACGTATTCACCGCGGCGTTCTGATCCGCGATTACTAGCGATTCCGGCTTCATGTAGGCGAGTTGCAGCCTACAATCCGAACTGAGAATGGCTTTAAGAGATTAGCTTGGCCTCGCGACCTTGCGACTCGTTGTACCATCCATTGTAGCACGTGTGTAGCCCAGGTCATAAGGGGCATGATGATTTGACGTCATCCCCACCTTCCTCCGGTTTGTCACCGGCAGTCTTGCTAGAGTGCCCAACTGAATGCTGGCAACTAACAATAAGGGTTGCGCTCGTTGCGGGACTTAACCCAACATCTCACGACACGAGCTGACGACAACCATGCACCACCTGTCACTTTGTCCCCGAAGGGAAAGTTCTGTCTCCAGAATGGTCAAAGGATGTCAAGACCTGGTAAGGTTCTTCGCGTTGCTTCGAATTAAACCACATGCTCCACCGCTTGTGCGGGTCCCCGTCAATTCCTTTGAGTTTCAACCTTGCGGTCGTACTCCCCAGGCGGAGTGCTTAATGCGTTAGCTGCAGCACTGAAGGGCGGAAACCCTCCAACACTTAGCACTCATCGTTTACGGCGTGGACTACCAGGGTATCTAATCCTGTTTGCTCCCCACGCTTTCGAGCCTCAGCGTCAGTTACAGACCAGAGAGTCGCCTTCGCCACTGGTGTTCCTCCACATATCTACGCATTTCACCGCTACACGTGGAATTCCACTCTCCTCTTCTGCACTCAAGTTCTCCAGTTTCCAATGACCCTCCCCGGTTGAGCCGGGGGCTTTCACATCAGACTTAAAGAACCGCCTGCGCTCGCTTTACGCCCAATAAATCCGGACAACGCTTGCCACCTACGTATTACCGCGGCTGCTGGCACGTAGTTAGCCGTGGCTTTCTGGTTAAATACCGTCAGGGGATGAGCAGTTACTCTCATCCTTATTCTTCTTTAACAACAGAGTTTTACGATCCGAAAACCTTCTTCACTCACGCGGCGTTGCTCCGTCAGACTTTCGTCCATTGCGGAAGATTCCCTACTGCTGCCTCCCGTAGGAGTCTGGGCCGTGTCTCAGTCCCAGTGTGGCCGATCACCCTCTCAGGTCGGCTACGTATCATTGCCTTGGTGAGCCATTACCTCACCAACTAGCTAATACGCCGCGGGTCCATCCATAAGTGGTAGCCGAAGCCACCTTTCCTTCAAAAATCATGCGATTCCTGAAACTATGCGGTATTAGCATCCGTTTCCGAATGTTATCCCCCTCTTATGGGCAGGTTACCCACGTGTTACTCACCCGTCCGCCACTCACTTGGTTAGAAAGCAAGCTTTCCAACTTCGTGCGTTCGACTTGCATGTATTAGGCACGCCGCCAGCGTTCGTCCTGAGCCAGGATCAAACTCTCATATAAAAGTATGATTAAGACCGAAGTCTTATGCTCATTATTTTGACTTGCTAGCGAATATTTATTCACTTTTTTGTTTGTTCGCTTCAACCTTGTTGAAGCTCCCTACACATTTGGTTCGTCTTACTTTGTTCAGTTTTCAAAGGTCTAATTTGTTTCGTTTGTCGTTTTGACAACTTCTAAATATTAACACATGGTCAATTCGTTGTCAACAACTTTTTTAAATTTCTTTTTCTTCAAAACGTTGTGACGTCTTGAGGACATGTACTAATATACCAAGTATCATAGGTTTCGTCAACACTTTTTTACTATTTTTTTACTTTTTTATATAAATGTGAACATTAGTGTTTACCTACTACCAAATACTCTTATCCACAGTCATAAAGAACGAACTTTAAATGACTAACTCCCATTATCATTCGTTTAAAATATACAAACTAATTTCTATTTACAAGAAATTAGTTTGTATATTTTCCTATATTCTCCATTTTTATTCATATTTTTTTAAATTCAATGTATATTTTTCTATATATTTTTTAAAAATGACGTGTTAATAGATATATTTGCTCTATTTCCCAGAATTTTTTGGCTACCTAACATCCATAAAAAAATAGATTAATGAACTTATAGGCTTTTTTGAATTCTAAACAGGACTTATATCATGCACTTTTTTGAATACTAATTGTATTTTTGATAAAATAAAAAACCTTCCATAATGAAAGGCTTCCTTCTTACTTTCTTTGGCTAAGGTAATTTAGAACAATAATAATTGTAAATAAAATAGCTATAACTAGTAATCCAATTAAACAGATATCAATAAGAATCGAGTTTGTATTTCTATTGAGAAAGAACAATAGAAGGAATAAAATAATCAATGTTGAATACACTGAACTCATAATACTAAAAATTTTCTTTTGATCCATATTTTTCATTCTTGATGACACTCCTTTACGTCTAATGCTATCACAAGCATACCGTAATCTTATTTTGATAGCAACTGAAACCCTACTTATTTACTGAATGATATCTTTTAGATTTAATTGCTTCCGCATTTCTTTCCCAACTAGCTCAATTGTATATAAGGCTGGTAGTTGGGAGGTAATATTTGCTTCTTGAAACTGTTCTTTATTTATATAGTAGGAAATGTTAGCATCTGACAATCGAGCTATTGTTGATTTGGCACTATTAGTAATAGAGACAATTTTTGTTTTTTGCAATTTTAAATGATGGATATTTTTGATAATCTCTTGATTTTCCCCATCTACTGAAACAATAAATAAGCATAGCTTTTTAGATACTTGATCCGACATGTAGTACAAAGGATGGTTTGCCAGGTCATCAATGTGAATAGATAGTAAAAATAAAGATGAAAAATATAAGGAACCGTATTCTGCCATCAATTTAGATGCACCTATTCCTATAAAGATGACTAATTCTGATTCTGCTAATATATCTACAACTTCTTGAACTGATTTTTTAAATTCAGATTGGGCTGTTCGATTTAAAAAATCAATATAGGTCGTTTCGTCAGTTGTATCAATTGGAATCGGTTTTTGATTTTTACGGAACATTCTTAGCTTTATCCGAAATTCAGCAAACCCTTGGCATTCAAATTTGCGACAGAAGCGCAATACTGTGGTGGTGCTATAGTGAACTTCATCAGCTAAATCTCGTATTCGCATAAAAATGACCTTATCTATGTTATCAGTAATATAATGGTATATTTCCATTTCTGTATCGTTTAATTCCACTTGTTCCTCAAGAAATAACATCTGACATCCTCCTTAACTTCCAGCATTAGTTTAACATGTAACCCTACGTCACGTAAAGGTAACGCTTTCCTTCCATAGTAATTAAATTCTTTATTGAGTAAAACCCTATTAAACTAATTCTTCATTATTTATAATAAATATTAAGTGAAGCGCTTTACTTAGAGAGTTACTTAACTACTAGAGGAGGAGAAAGAATGCAAGGTTTAATGTTTTGGATGGAGAAACACCTGATTCCGATTGCAGCTAAGATTGGAAATGAAAAACATCTAGTTGCATTACGGGATGGTTTTATTGGAACAATGCCTGCAACTATGGCTGGTTCAATTGCGGTCTTATTAAATGCTTTTTTAAGAGATTTTCCAACAACATGGGGCTTTACTGGTTTTGTAAAAACAATGCAACCCATCATTGATATTAATGGGTATGTTTGGTTAGGGTCACTAGCAATTGTAGCCGTCATTTTCTCAGTTGCTTTTGGTTATAATTTAGCAAAAGTTTATCATGTCGATCCACTTTCAGGTGGGGTTGTTGCTTTAGCTGCCTTTTTTATGGGGCTAACTCAAAGTGCTGTAGCAAATTTAACTTTGTCTGAAAAAATACCTACTACTATGATTCATTTAATTGAAGAAGCTGGTGGAAGTGTTACAAATGGGGATACAATTGTTTCTAGCGCTTGGGGCTTTTTTAATTTTGATCTGCACATGGGTGGCTCTGGTTTATTTTCAGCTATTATCTTTGGTTTCATTTCCGTTATCATTTTCTCGAAATTAATGTTAGCAAACATTACCATTAAGATGCCTGATTCTGTTCCACCAGCTGTATCAAAAGCATTTGCAGCAATTATTCCAGCTTGTGTAGCTCTTTATACTTGTGGATTAATCAATTATGGTTTTGCAAAAGCAACTGGGCTGCCTATGATTGATTGGATTACAGCTACCATCCAAGAACCACTTTTGAATCTTTCTCAAGGTTTTGGCGCGGTTTTATTAATTGTTTTTCTGATTCATCTACTTTGGTTCTTTGGAATTCATGGTGACAATGTTATGGCTCCGGTTCTTTCAACTATCTGGGGCAATGCTATGAACCAAAATATGAATGCTTTTCAAAATGGTCAAGCGATTCCCTACAAATGGGTTCAAGGAACCTTCCAAGCTTTCATTATGCCAGGTGGTTCTGGTGCTACGTTAATGTTAATTGTAGCTATTTTTCTCTTTTCTAAACGATCAGATTCTAAGACTGTTGCCAAATTAGGTATCGGACCTGGGATTTTTAATATTAATGAGCCCATTATGTTTGGGATGCCGATTGTTTTAAATCCCCTTTATATGATTCCGATGATTCTAGCACCATGTGTCATGGCTGGCGTTGCATACTTTGCTACAATGAATGACCTTGTTTCACCGGTAGTTGTTAGTGTAATCTGGGTTATGCCACCTGTTATCAATGCTTTCCTAGCCACAGGTGGTGACTGGCGTTCTATTGTACTTTCACTTATAAATATCGTCATCGCGTTAATTATTTGGACACCTTTTGTAATTGCTGCCAACAAGGTGAAGTTAGATGATGTTGACTAATAAATAGAACAAAAGCTAATCAATCACATTTGCGGTTGATTAGCTTTTTTGTTTAAGTTTTACATTCTTTGTCGGATTTATTTTTTGCTAATTTAAATTTTACCATTTGATTCATAAAGTCAGATTTAAAACTGCCTCAAACGCTCACTTCATAAATGCTATTGTCCTTAGCTAAATTCATATACTACTCTAATTAAATCTTGTATATCCAAACATTGACTCTCTTCCGCTCGTAATTTTAGCTGAATATATTCCTTTAAACTTTCTAAAAACTCTTTCTTTGCCATAATTAAGTTCCCCAATATGTAAAAAAAGCAATGATGTTTCTTCTATAATAAAATATAGAACAACATCATCACTTTTCAAATTTTTAGATTACATCGTAGTCGCTTTGTTGCATTGGTTCTACTTCACCAAGTAAATAACCATTCCCAACTTGTGAGAAGAAATCATGGTTACTTGTTCCAGCAGAAATTCCGTTCATCACAATTGGATTTACATCTTCAGCAGTATCAGGGAATAAGCTTGCCATCCCTAGATTCATTAATGCTTTATTTCCATTGTAACGCAGGAAGACTTTAACTTCCTCAGTCCAACCAACTGTATCATATAGCAATTCTGTATATTTGACTTCATTTTCATAAAGTTTATATAGTAATTCGTAGATCCAACCTTGTAACGCTTTTTGCTCTTCCTCAGGCAATTCATTGAAACCTAATTGGAACTTATAACCAATATACGTACCATGGACAGATTCATCACGGATAATTAGTTTGATGATTTCAGCTACGTTAGGTAATTTGTTAATACCTAAATAGTATAAGGGCGTATAGAATCCTGAGTAAAATAAGAACGTTTCTAAAAAGACACTTGCTACTTTCTTTTGTAAAGGTGTCCCTGTTTGATAAATCCCATTAATCATTTTCGCTTTTTCTTGTAAAAATGGGTTTGAATTTGTCCAACTAAAAATTTCTTCAATTTCTCTAGGTGTGTTTAATGTACTAAAGATAGAAGAATAACTTTTAGCATGCACTGATTCCATGAATTGAATATTATTTAAGACGGCTTCTTCGTGTGGAGAACGAACGTCCTCACGAATAGCAGATATTCCATCTTGTGATTGCAATGTATCTAATAAAGTTAATCCACCAAATACACGTTCTACTAAAGTTTTTTCAATACTTGAAAGATTGCGCCAATCGTCTAAGTCATTAGAAATCGGAATTCGTGTATCTAACCAAAATTGTTCAGTTAATTTTTCCCATGTTTTTTTATCAATAATATCTTCAAAGCTATTCCAATTTATGGCAGCATACTGCTCTGATTCAGTCATAGTTTAAAATCCCTTCTTATCTGGAAAAACAGCTCTGAATTTAAACTTACTTAACTTCAGACTATTCTTCATTTAATTATTTCATATACATTTTAGAGTTTAAATTGAGCAACTTTCACAGGCATTGCTACCAATTTCTTCCGTATCATCGGTAAATGTACGAATATAATAAATTGATTTACAACCTTTATGATACGCATAGTTACGTAAAATACTTAAATCGCGGGTTGTTTGTTTTTCAGTCGTTTTTTTCCATTCATATAATCCTTCTGGAATTGTTGAACGCATGAATAATGTTAAACTCATACCTTGATCGATATGTTGTTGCGCCGCTGCATATACATCAATCACCTTACGCATATCCATATCGTATGCAGACTTATAGTAAGGCATTGTATCATCTGATAAGAATGGTGCTGGATAATAAGTTTTACCAGTTTTCTTCTCTTGACGTTCTTCAATTCTTTGAGTGATCGGATGCAAGCTTGCACTTGTTTCATTTACATATGAAATCGAACCATTAGGCGCTACAGCTAAACGATTTTGATTATATAAACCAAATTCTTTTACATCAGCACGTAGCTTTTCCCAGTCTTCTTGGGTTGGGATAAAAATTCCAGCAAATAATTCTTTGACTTTATCTGATTGCGGTGCCCAAGCTTTTTCAATATATTTCTCGAAATATTCACCCGTTGCATATTTAGATTCTTCAAAATTAACAAAGGTTTCATTACGTTCTTTGGCGATGTTATTACTTTCCACCAATGTCCAATAATTTAGTAATAAGAAATAAATATCAATAAATTCGACTGATTCTGGTGCTCCATAATGAACATGATTAACAGCTAGATAGGTATGCAATCCCATTGCACCTAACCCAATTGTATGCCCTTGATCATTTCCTTTTTTAATTGATGGAACAACATCAATATCTGAACTATCTGTAATAAAGGTTAAGGCCCGTGTCATCGTTCTAACTGAACGCCCAAAATCTGGTGAAGCCATTAGATTTACAATATTACTAGAACCCAAGTTACAACTAATATCCGTACCAATCTCGTCATAGCTCTGATCATCGTTAATTACTGATGGTTGTTGCACTTGTAGGATTTCTGAACAAAGATTGCTCATTAAAATCTTTCCTTTGACTGGGTTGCTACGGTTAGCAGCATCAATATTAATAATATAAGGATATCCTGATTCTTGTTGTAATTTGCTGATTTCGATTTCTAAATCACGAGCTTTAATTTTTGATTTTTTAATTTCAGGATTATTGACCATCTCATCATATTTTTCAGTAATATCAATATAAGAAAACGGTTCGCCGTAAATACGTTCAACATCGTATGGGCTAAATAAATACATATAGTCATCATTTTTAGCCAATTCGTAGAATTTATCTGGTACAACTAAACCTAAAGATAAGGTTTTTACACGTACTTTTTCATCGGCATTTTCTTTTTTAGTTGCTAAGAAAGCTACTACGTCTGGGTGAAAAACGCTTAAATAAACTGCTCCCGCACCTTGACGTTGACCTAATTGATTACTGTATGAAAAACTATCCTCTAACAATTTCATAACAGGAACAACACCACTTGCTGCGCCCTCGTATCCTTTAATGGGATCACCAGCAGCACGTAAATTAGAAAGAGAAATTCCAACTCCGCCACCGATTCTTGAAAGTTGTAACGCACTATTAATACCGCGTCCAATACTATTCATATCGTCCGTTAGTTGTAGTAAGAAACATGAAACCAATTCACCACGACGTTTTCTACCTGCATTCAAAAAGGATGGTGTTGCTGGTTGATAACGTTGGGTAATCATTTCTTCAGCCAAGTTGATTGCTAATTCTTCATTTCCATCGGCAAAATATAGCGCATTAAAAGCAATTCGATCTTCATAACGTTCAAGATAGCGTTGATTGTCATTGGTTTTTAAGGCATATTGTGTATAAAATTTATGCGCTCCCATGAATGAACGGAAACGGAATTTATGATCGTAGGTTTTTTGAAATAATTTCTTGATAAAATCAAATGAATACTTATTGATAAACTCTTCTTCAATGTAGTCATTTTCTAATAAATAATCCAATTTTTCTCTCAATGTATGAAAGAAAACCGTATTTGGGTTTACATGTTCTAAAAAGTAAGCACGAGCGGCTTCTCTATCTTTGTGCAATTGAATTTTTCCATCAACAGGAATATTCAATTGGTTGTTTAGCTTGAAATAGCTGGGATTATTTTGCTCTTTAGGTATTTTAGTTATGTTCAATATTATCAACCTCTTTCTTAAAATGACTGACATCAAGATCTGTTCCGCTAAATTCAAATTCAATTAACATCGGAACGTTATACTTTTTCGCTAAATCCCTTGCTGTAAAAACAAATAAATCGGCAAAATTGCGATTTCCTCCTCCAGCGACTCCTTTAAGATGGGAGAGGTTATCACTATATTCAATAAAATCGTTCATTAATTCAGTAACTTCGATGTCATAAGTAGGGGCCACCACAACAAAATCCTCTTCAATTCGATAAAAAGGATTTGTTTCAGTGACCTCATAACTATCTAAGTTTAATTTATTAACAAAACGTCTAGTTTGTCCAGTTAAAGAAAAATACACAACTTTCATGTTAAATTGCTTTCAGCTCTTTCAAACGTTCTGGTTGGAAGCCAACAATTGGCTCAATACCATCCACCATTACCACAGGGACACTCATAAACCCTAAATCTTTTAAGTAATTTAAATGTGTCTCATCTTCCATAATATTCTTTTCATGAAATTCTATCTCTTCGTTCTTTAATAAGAACTTAGTCATATCACATTGTGGACAATTTGGTTTACTATATAAGTGGATTTTACTCATTTTAACTTCCTCCATTTGTTTAAATACATTTTTAATTTGGTGACAAGATTCATTATAAGTCATCATCCGAACAAACACAACATATAGACTCGATTATGAGAAAAATAAAAAAAAGCACTATATATAGGTGCAGATAATTAACTACTGAAAATTAATTATAGCTGATTAGCAATCACAAAAGCAACCTATTCGCCTTTAATTTTGTAACTTTTTGACTTGACTTTTCCAGGTTCTTTTTGATGGTTGAGTTAATGCTATTCTTAATCATAAAATTAAAATAATTCAGTTCAACTTGTTTTATTGAATACTCATAAATTCTTTATCTTGAACAGAAATATGTGGCTGATCTCCTTGATCAATTAAACTATAAATATTTCCTTCAACATCTGTATTTGCTGCAATTTCATTTGGCAATGTATCGGGAGCAATCAAGATGCATCGCTCATATTTCTGCCCACTTGTTGAAATATAGCTGAAATCAAAGCTGGATAATTTAATGGTTGGATGAGGTTCTTTAGAATCTAGGACTTTTATCCGAACACGATTCATTATATATTCCTTTCCTGATGGAGGAGGTTTATTAAATTGATTCTCTGCTACTAGCAAATCCCAACAATCTGCTCCGCGAGTCGTTGTTAAGACTGTCACTTCTAGCTTAGCTGCAAAAAAAGTCATTGTAGCTAAATCTAAGAAGGTTGTTGGAAATTCTACGGTTTTATTGAAAGGATGTAGGACTTGTGCCACTTCTGTATCAGCCTCCTTAGTAGGCTCTGCTACTGCCTTCAGTGGACTTTCTACTGTATCTAGGATTGTTATTATTTTAGCTGAAGAAATTTTTTCAGGTGTTTTTGCTTGTAGTCTATTAGCAAAGAAAGCCAAGCTAATAACCACTACTGCTATTCCTAATATGTAAACTGTTAATTGAAGCCAAGCTAATTTCTTGATTAATTGATTTTGTTTTCTGTTCCAAATTATTCTCTTTTTTCTTGAATTTTCTTTTTCCTTTGAAGTCATTTGATGAAGTCTAGCAGCTCTTTTAAGTTTTATCTTTTTTCTTTTTATGGTACTTAATTCGTTTTTAGTTTGGATAATTTGCCAAACAACCCTCACAATCAAACTAATCATACTCACCAAAATAATACTGACAAGTCCGTCTAACATCTATTAGTTCCTCCTTTCTTTGACTCAATTCATACCAAATTAAAAAGTACTTTTCACAAAAAAGGAAAAGTACTTTTCTTACTTTTATAGTCGATTAGAATCTCCCGTAATTTCTTTTTCAATATTAAGTTCAATTGTTCCGCCATACTCTTCATCACTATCATAGTATTCAAGTTCAACATTATGTTTATTATTACGTAGTTTAAATGTTGTTGCAGCTTTGATACTGCCTCCTGATTCAACGACCTCAAAAGCATTATCGAATAGAGTTTCATTCTCATCATATGCTTTTCCAGATAAATCTGCTTCGTACAAAGTATCATCGCCATCTTGAATATTACTTTCTTGGTAGGCATCCATATAAATATCATAAGGCATTACATCGTCATCATCTGTTTTATTGTTAAAATCATAATAGACAATAATAGCAGGTAAATCTTCAGTATCTTTTACAATTTTATAGCCTGTTACTTGAATACCGTAATCACTTGTTGCAACACTTTCGGTAACTGGATAAAGTTTATCATAAGTAAAGTCTTTATTACTATCACGAATTTCTTTTTGGGGTGCACCACAGCTTGCCAATAAAAAAAAGAAAAAAAACAAGCCAACTAATTTTAATGCTTTCCATTTCATCATATCTTTCTTCCTCCAATAATCCATCTCTTAAAAATCCCTCTAATCTTTAAAAACAATCGTTACTTACTTAGTATACCATAATTTACTTTTATTAAAGTTGTCTCTTTGACAAATTTTGACTTTTTATTCTTCTCTTCTATCACCAGTCTTTTCAGTTGTTTTAAATTTGATTATGTTATACTTGATTTCACCACTAAAAAGGAGTGAATGTACTTATGTTTTATTCTATTTGTTTGATTGTAACAATTATGAGTGCTGTAGTTAGCTTTGGCTTTTCAGTTCGCGCTTGCCTAGGTATCAAAGAACAAAACGAAACTGCGTTAATTAATGCATTCTACGCCTTGTCTAGAAGTTTTTCTATTTTATTAATCGCTTTAGGGCTAGTGATTTTTCCATCAATAGTTTATTTAATTATCGTTTCTTCATTAATGATTGGAATTCAAATTAGTGACAGTTTAATCGGAATGAAAATCAGCTTATTTAAAACTATTGGGCCTTTACTAACAGCACTTGTAAACTCAGTTGCATTAGTTCTGGCTTTAATTGCATAAAAGAACGAATAAGCAAAAAACTTATTCGTTCTTTTTCATATTAATTAGTTTGATAATTTTCTACTGAAATAGCCTCTAAGCTTAGCTCCCCATTTCCACCTGTCAATTCAATACTATTAACCTTACCTGGTTTTAATTTTACAGTGACATTCGCATATCCATCAAAAGTTTGCAGTGAACCAGTAAACACAAGATTAATTAATGTCGTCCATTCTCCGTTAATCACTAAATTTAATTTAGCTAATTTTTCTGGCGTCCCATAATAAATGCCTAGATTCACATTGCCTCCTTCAAACCCCTCGATATTTTCAAAAGTAACCGTCGACTTAGTCGAAATAAAGTTTTGTAAACATTCCTGATTGAATGCAGCCTCTTCCAAAATAAGTTTTGCTTCAATTAGATTCTTTGCTTCATTTGCTGGGTAGATGACTAATGGCTTTTCTACCTTTTCACCTGTTACTGGTAAACCACTACGTCCATTTCGTGTTTGCACTACTAAATTCATAGTCCCATCTTCATTAAATTCAATTGGATCCCAACAGATTGATCTTAAAATGCCTGCATTAGATAAGTCATCTGAATGGTAAAACGCATACCAATTACCTTTGTACTCCACAACTGAGCCATGGCTTGTTTCGCAATTTGTTGGAGCTAAATAAATTCCTTTATGCTCCCAAGGTCCTAAAGGATTTTCACTAATCGCATAACGTAAATGGTTGTTGCCATGATGATTATCTGAATAAGTTAGGTAATATAATCCATTTCTTTTAAATACCCAAGCAGCTTCATGAAAATCAACTAACCCTCTCATCTCATGCATTTTTGTCTTAAGTGAAAGCATGTCGTCACTTAACTCGCCACCTTCGCAATGACCACCACCACCATAATAGAGATACGCACGTCCGTCATCATCAACAAATACTGCTGGATCAATCATAGCAAATCCACCTAAACCTTCTATATAACCTGCATCTTTAAAATTTTCTATCGGACTATCACTAACTGCAATCCCAATTTTCCATGATGCATTCCAATCTTCTTCACTTGGATGAGGGAAATAAAAATAATATTTGCCATTTTTGTAAGCACAATCGGGCGCCCACATAAAACCACCAGAGTCACGTCCCCAACTAACCTCACTAGAATTTAAAATCTCACCTTCATCACGCCAATTCACCATATCTTCTGTTGAAAAAACATGATAGTAATCCATTTTATCGCATCCTTGTGGCGGATCCATATCTCTTGATGGATAAACATATAACCGACCATCTGGCCAAACATGCGCTGATGGATCAGCTGTAAAAATACTTTGAATAAATGGATTACATGAATAGTTTCGAGTACGTCTCGCTGTTAACTTTTTATACATTTCTATTCCTTCTCTCTTAAATAAATAATGGGTGAAAACCGTTTGCATTGTATTTGTCTTATTTGTTATAATAAATTAGAAATTAATTAGTTATTGGAGGTATCTTTATGGAACCAAAAAAACCTATTTATCTGCGTATGAGTCAAGAATTACAAGAAAAAATTGAACAAGGCATCTATAAACCTGGCGATCAGTTGCCAACTGAGAGTGAATTAACTGAAACCTTTAGTGTTAGCCGAGTAACTGCACGGAAAAGTCTCGACACTTTAGTTCAAGCAAATCTTATTGAACGTATTCCTGGTAGAGGCACCTTTGTTTTAGATACTGCTGAAGAGGAACGATTGAAGAACCAATTTGCAAAAGATAATGAAAAAGTGATTGGAGTTATTCTTCCAGCTACTTCTCCTTGTTTTGGCACACAATTAATTTATGAAATTAGTCGGGCCTTGCAAAAAGAAAATATGCATTTGATTTATACTGGAACAGAAGACAATCAATTTTTAGAAGCAAAGGCGATTCACGATAGTATGCAATTGCCTTTAGATGGCTTACTTATTTGGCCTGCTCCAGGTGAATTTATTAGCAATGAGATCATTAAACTGGTAATTGCTGATTTTCCAGTAATCCTCTTAGATCGTTACATTCAGGATACAAAATCAAATTCCGTTACAACTGACAATCCGTTAGCTACTAAACTTGCCTTGGATCATTTACTAGAACTCAATCATAAAAAAATTGCGATTGCTTCTAGAAAGTCTTCCCACGATACATCTATTCGTGATCGTTTACTGACTGCACAGTTTCATCTAACGAATCAAGATCAAACAATTAATTGCTACTCAGGTACATTACTGATTCCTAAAGTAGATTATCGCAATCCTACCGAAGTAGCTATTCATGTGACTGAATTCAAGCCACAACTTGAAAAATTTTTGAAAGAAAATCCAACAACTTCAGCCTTTTTTGTAACAGAATATTATCCAGCTACCTTCTTATATGTTTGCTTAACCGAATTGGGATACAATGTTCCTAATGACTTTTCAATTGTCTGCTTTGACTCTCCACTTCTCTATTTAGAGCCGACTTTACGCTTTACCCATATTAAGCAAAATGAAGCTGAGCTAGCTCAAAAAAGTGTGGATTTATTAAAAGAAGTACTTGCTGAACCCGATTCTAAAACAAACTTCTTAGTTGAACCTGACTTAGTCATAGGCGATACAACGACTCCATTTAAAGAAAAATAAGGGATAATCAATCTTTTCTGTTTACTGTTAAAGTAATTAGAAAGGATTTTTTATTGTCCATTTTTAGTAAATATTTGAAGTTGGAGAAATCTACGATCCATAATTTTACTAATGAGTACTACTTGTCCAGATATATATATCGGCAAAATCCAGAGTGGCACATACATAACGGTGACATACATCCCGCCTAGCATTAACGTTAACAAGAACAGCTCAATCGGACTAGTTAAGACAAAGATATACGTTTGTAAGAAATAACGAACTTTAGGTAAATCAAAATGTAAATAAATGGGAATGAACATCAATAATGCGATCACTGAAAAATAAATCACAACAATTAGCAAATACTTTATAACTAATGAAAAAATGTCCCTTTGAGTGATAACTAATTGATAATCAAACCATAAAAATAATCCTAATAAACTAATCATTCCACTTAGCAGATTAGCCTGCTTAAATTCACGATAATAATTTTGAAAGAATGCTTTTGACAAAACTAACGGGGATTGAAATAATGATAAATCCTGTTCTTTATAGATAGAAAATAAACTCACACTAGCAGGCGCGATTCCAAACAGAATTCCACCTAACAAACAACCTATTAACCACAAAAAATTCAGCGCGATTAAATTCAAATAAAAACATGAGAATTGATATAATTTTGTTGTCATTTTTTACCCCTTCACAGAACCCATCATGATTCCTTTTTCAAAATATTTAGCCGTAATTGGATAAATAACAAAAATTGGCAAACTAGCAATCACAATTACAGCATATTTAATTGCTTCTTTTGATTGGCTAATTTGATCCATGGTATTGCTGGTAATCAATTGATTGTTATTTGCCAACGTTTGGCTCTGAATTAAAATTTCCCGTAAAATCAATTGGAGTGGAAACATGGAGCGGTCTGATAGATAAATCATTGCATCAAAATAACTATTCCATCTACCTAAACCATAAAACATCGTCATGACAGCAATAATTGGAGTCGACAATGGCAGAACAATTTTTAATACCAATTGCAAGTCCGTTGCCCCGTCTAAAAACGCACTTTCCTCAAGTTCTGTTGGAATATTTTGCTGGAAATAGGTTCTCATAATAATTAAATTATAGACACTAATCGCACCAGGTATAATCATGACCCAAATCGTATCCACAATTCCCAAGGATTGATTTAATAAATAAGTTGGAATTAATCCCCCTGAAAAGAACATTGTAAACGTAAAGAAAAAGGTTATTTTTCCTCTGCCTTTTAATTCCTTACGTGAAAGTGGATAGGCCGCCATCGTAGTCATGACTAAATTCAAAATAGTTCCCAACACGGTATAAATAATTGAATTTTTCATTCCTATCCAGATTTCTTTATTTTCAAAAATCATTTTATAACCATCTAAATTCCAACCTCTCGGCCATAATAATAAAGGTGTTTCAAAAATCTTCCTAGGATTACTAAAAGAAGCACTAACAACAAACCATAGAGGATATAGCAAAATCAATGTCACGATAATCAATAAGAAGATGTTAATTAAATTAAAAATTTTCTCACTAGTAGGTTCTTGCATTTTTGACTTTTTCACCATAAACTTGTTTCCCCCACTCTTTTAGCAAAATAATTAACTAAAACCAACACAGAAAAATTGATAATATTATTAAATAAACCAATGGCAGTTGAAAAACTAAAATCTGCTCCAATTACCCCAGCTTTGTACACATAGGTTGAAATAACTTCAGATACTGGCAAATTCATATCATTTTGCATTAATAAAATCTTTTCAAATCCAACTCCTAAAATTCCTCCAGTAGCTAAAATTGTATTAATTACAATCGTTGGCATAATCGCCGGAATTGTAATATGTCGAATTGCTTGCAACTTACTAGCGCCATCTAGATGGGCTGCTTCATACTGATCTTGTGAAATCCCAGACATTGCTGCCGTATAAATCAAAGTTCCCCAACCAACACTTTGCCAAATTCCCGACCACACATAAATATGTGGAAAAATTTTAGTGGACCCCATAAAATCAATTGGCTTCTGACCAAAAAATGCTAAAATCGTGTTGAAAACACCATCGACTGGCGAGGTGAAAAATAAAACCATCCCAATAACGACAACGACTGAGATAAAATTTGGAATATAAGAAATCGTTTGAACGGTAGATTTAAAATAACGATTCTTTAGTTCATTAAACATCAATGCTAATATAATAGGAAACGGAATCCCTACCAACAAACTATAGATACTCAATCTTAATGTATTCCCAATAATTTCTCCGAAAAAATAAGAATCGAAAAATCGTTGAAAATTCTCCATCCCCACCCAAGGACTATTAAAAATACCAATTGCTGGTGAATAATTTTTAAAAGCAATAATTACTCCGTACATAGGTCCATAACACCAAATCAGAAAATAAACAACTGGTGGTACTAACATAATATAAAGCCATTTATGCTGCGAAAAATGTTGTCTTCTAGCTTTTTTACTATTCTTCATATGAAAAGATTCTTGCATCTTGGCTATCCCCTTTTTCAAAAGTTGTGATGCACGATGATTAGAATCGTGCATCACAATCATTCATTTATTTTTCCATTGCTGTCCGATAGCGATTATATTGCTCTTGTTTAATTTTCAAATACTCTTTACTCCCTAATTTTTCTAATTGATTCACGTACGTATCCCACTCTGAATCAATATCCGTTTTTCCAGTAATAAAGTTAACGCGCATTTGAGTAATATATTTGCCCATATCGTTTAAAATTGGTGTTACTTTATTCGCTTCCTCGTCTGTTGTCGGCAAATCACCAATTAGCTCTGGTATAAAATCATGAGAATGCGACGCATCATCTGCCCACTGCCAAGCCTCATCAATTGTTTGGTTCTTAGCATTAGCATTCACCTCATAGGAAGGTTCAACATACGGGTAACCACCACCATACACATTGTCAACCCATTGAAATGCACCTAATTGTACACCATCCTTATAATTTAGAATGTCATCTTTGTATACTTTTTTACCAGCCTTTTCTTCATAGGTAACGCCTTCTTTTCCCAGACTTCCTAAGATAATTCCTTCATCGCTGTACATATAATCAATCCATTTTAGTAATTTAGCTGGATTTTTATTGGCCTTTGTAAGCATCATTGCTGATGGGCTAGCTACTGGTGGATAAGCAACTGCTAAACGATCCCCATTTGGACCTTCCAAGGCTGTAATACCAACATAGTCTTGCTGATAATTGCCAAATTGAGCAGGTCCCGCTTCTGTGTAAGCGCCAATAACACCATTAGAACCATCGGCTAACCATTTTTCCTTCGTCACATTTCCGAAAGTTTGTTGATTAATTAAGCCATCATCATACAATTTCTTTTCATATTTTAAAACTTCCTTATACCTAGAGTCTGTCACCGTTAATTTCAATTCTTTTTCTTTTAAATAAAATAAAGCACTTGTAGAAAAATCTCCTCCATTGATTAAACCATATGCGCCCATAATCTGACGTTCCAATGTATTGCCAAAGCTATTCGTAGTATCATTGTACCAACCTTGTTCATCAGCGATGCCATTACCATTGGGATCTTCTGTTTTAAATCTTTTTAATACAGTATAAAATTCATCTAAATTAGTTGGTACCTTTGTCCCTAACTTATCTAACCAAACTTTATTAAAATAAAGCTTCTTTGTATTATCTTCTAAATTTAGATATGGTAATGAATATATATGTCCATCCGGTTGAGTCAAAGAAGCTTTAATTTCAGGATAGTCATCAAATATTTTTTGAATATTTGGTGCATTTTTAGCAATTAACTCTTCTAAAGGAATAAATAAACCTTGAGAACCATATTTTGCTATTTCTGAATTTGAAAAATTCATACCATAATAAGCATCTGGTTGATCTTTCGATGCCAATAATACATTTTTCTTTTCACTAATTGCTGCATCTGTAATTTCTTCAAAATTAACCTTAACTCCAGAATCCTTTTCACGCTCTTGCCACATCCATAACTCGTTAGCTGCTGGACGAACATCTTGAAATCCTCGACGAATAATATGAAAATCTGCATCTGCATTTTTTCCATTTCCTTTCTCTTTAGCCGAGCTACTACATCCACCTAAAATTACTACGCCTACCGCCAATCCAACAAATAAATACATCTTCATTCTTTTTTTCATCTGTTCATTCATCCTCCTATTTTTTGGAAACGTTTACTAAAAATAGTTTACAGGATAAACTTGCTTTTGTCTATACAATATTGATAAAAACATTACAAATATACCTATTTGTATTATTTGTATATACTCTTAAAGATAAAAAGAACTATTTTATACAAAAAAAAGAAGAACTATTTTTCAATAGTTCTTCTTTTACTTGAATCAATCTCGCGTGGCAACGTCCTACCCTCACAGGGGGAAACCCCCAACTACTCTCGGCGCTGAAAAGCTTAACTGCTGTGTTCGGCATGGGAACAGGTGTATCCTTCTCGCTATCGCCACCACACTTTTTTTTCGCCAACTTACGTTGCGACTCTTCGGCTGTTTCTTTCACTTTGCTTCTCATGTACATTAGTACATTCCGATGCTCGCTCAATTACATCCTCGATTCACTTGCAATTTGTTGAAAAAATGCTTTGCTGATTCATTATTTAATTGAAAGAAATTGTTCTCTCAAAACTGGTACTGTATTAAAGTAAGTTGTTCTGTTGCCTTCTTCACCGTTTCTTTCTTGGTTAAGTCCTCGACCGATTAGTATTGGTCCGCTCCATACATCGCTGTACTTCCACTTCCAACCTATCTACCTGATCATCTCTCAGGGGTCTTACTTGCCGAAGCAATGGGAAATCTCATCTCGAGGGGGGCTTCACGCTTAGATGCTTTCAGCGTTTATCCCTTCCACACATAGCTACCCAGCGATGCTCCTGGCGGAACAACTGGTACACCAGCGGTGTGTCCATCCCGGTCCTCTCGTACTAAGGACAGCTCCTCTCAAATTTCCTGCGCCCGCGACGGATAGGGACCGAACTGTCTCACGACGTTCTGAACCCAGCTCGCGTACCGCTTTAATGGGCGAACAGCCCAACCCTTGGGACCGACTACAGCCCCAGGATGCGATGAGCCGACATCGAGGTGCCAAACCTCCCCGTCGATGTGGACTCTTGGGGGAGATAAGCCTGTTATCCCCAGGGTAGCTTTTATCCGTTGAGCGATGGCCCTTCCATGCGGAACCACCGGATCACTAAGCCCGACTTTCGTCCCTGCTCGACTTGTAGGTCTCGCAGTCAAGCTCCCTTCTGCCTTTACACTCTACGAATGATTTCCAACCATTCTGAGGGAACCTTTGGGCGCCTCCGTTACTCTTTAGGAGGCGACCGCCCCAGTCAAACTGCCCGTCTGACACTGTCTCCCGCCACGATCAGTGGCGAGGGTTAGAGTGGTCATACAGCAAGGGTAGTATCCCACCAATGCCTCCATCAAAACTGGCGTCCTGATTTCTATGGCTCCTACCTATCCTGTACAAGCTGTACAAACACTCAATATCAAACTGCAGTAAAGCTCCATGGGGTCTTTCCGTCCTGTCGCGGGTAACCTGCATCTTCACAGGTACTATAATTTCACCGAGTCTCTCGTTGAGACAGTGCCCAGATCGTTACGCCTTTCGTGCGGGTCGGAACTTACCCGACAAGGAATTTCGCTACCTTAGGACCGTTATAGTTACGGCCGCCGTTTACTGGGGCTTCAATTCTGAGCTTCGCCGAAGCTAACCCATCCTCTTAACCTTCCAGCACCGGGCAGGCGTCAGCCCCTATACGTCATCTTACGATTTTGCAGAGACCTGTGTTTTTGATAAACAGTCGCCTGGGCCTATTCACTGCGGCTGACCAATTGGTCAGCACCCCTTCTCCCGAAGTTACGGGGTCATTTTGCCGAGTTCCTTAACGAGAGTTCTCTCGCACACCTTAGGATACTCTCCTCGACTACCTGTGTCGGTTTGCGGTACGGGCAATTTCTTTCTAACTAGAAGCTTTTCTTGGCAGTGTGACATCAGAAACTTCGGTACTTAAATTTCCCTCCCCATCACAACTTGTCCTTATAGTCGCAAGCATTTAACTCACGTCAAGACTTGTTGCTTAGACGCGCATATCCATCAGCGCGCTTTTCTTAGCCTACTGCGTCCCTCCATTGTTCAAACAAAAGAAACTGGTACAGGAATATCAACCTGTTGTCCATCGCCTACGCCTATCGGCCTCGGCTTAGGTCCCGACTAACCCTGGGAGGACGAGCCTTCCCCAGGAAACCTTAGTCATACGGTGGACGGGATTCTCACCCGTCTTTCGCTACTCATACCGGCATTCTCACTTCTAAGCGCTCCACCAGTCCTCACGGTCTAGCTTCGACGCCCTTAGAACGCTCTCCTACCATAGAACCAATGGTTCTATCCACAGCTTCGGTGTACTATTTAGCCCCGGTAAATTTTCGGCGCAGGGTCACTCGACTAGTGAGCTATTACGCACTCTTTAAATGATGGCTGCTTCTGAGCCAACATCCTAGTTGTCTAAGCAACCCCACATCCTTTTCCACTTAATAGTAACTTTGGGACCTTAGCTGGTGGTCTGGGCTGTTTCCCTTTCGACTACGGATCTTATCACTCGCAGTCTGACTCCCGGATATAAATCAATGGCATTCGGAGTTTATCTGAATTCGGTAACCCTAGAAGGGCCCCTAGTCCAAACAGTGGCTCTACCTCCATGATTCTTAATTCCGAGGCTAGCCCTAAAGCTATTTCGGAGAGAACCAGCTATCTCCAAGTTCGATTGGAATTTCTCCGCTACCCACACCTCATCCCCGCATTTTTCAACATACGTGGGTTCGGTCCTCCAGTGCGTATTACCGCACCTTCAACCTGGACATGGGTAGGTCACTTGGTTTCGGGTCTACGACCACATACTCATTCGCCCTATTCAGACTCGCTTTCGCTACGGCTCCGTCTTCTCAACTTAACCTCGCATGTAATCGTAACTCGCCGGTTCATTCTACAAAAGGCACGCTATCACCCATTAACGGGCTCTAACTATTTGTAAGCACACGGTTTCAGGTACTCTTTCACTCCCCTTCCGGGGTTCTTTTCACCTTTCCCTCACGGTACTGGTTCACTATCGGTCACTAAGGAGTATTTAGCCTTGCGGGATGGTCCCCGCGGATTCCGACGGAATTTCTCGTGTTCCGCCGTACTCAGGATACACAACAGAGTGAACTTTGTTTCAAATACGGGGCTTTTACCCTCTTCGGCAGACCTTTCCAGGTCATTTCTTCTACAAAACTCATTTATGACTCTTAATGTCGTGTCCTACAACCCCAACAAGCAAGCTTGTTGGTTTGGGCTCTTCCCGTTTCGCTCGCCGCTACTCAGGGAATCGAATTTTCTTTCTCTTCCTGCAGGTACTTAGATGTTTCAGTTCTCTGCGTCTACCTCTACTAGCCTATGTATTCAGCTAGCAGTAACATTCTATAAAAAATGCTGGGTTCCCCCATTCGGAAATCTTTGGATCAAAGCTTACTTACAGCTCCCCAAAGCATATCGGAGTTAGTCCCGTCCTTCATCGGCTCTTAGTGCCAAGGCATCCACCGTGCGCCCTTATTAACTTAACCTTATTTGTTGGTACTGCTTCAGTCTTCATCGTCTTGTTCTTTCATTCACTTCTTACGTACGTTAGTACGCTTCGAGGCTCATTGCAGTTCAATCCTAGAATTCTGTTGCATTCCTGCACAAATAGTTTGTGTGGAAGGTTTTATTGCTAAAACAATCCTGTTAGTTAATGTTTATTCATTATCTTACGATAAGAACTAATTAAAAAACTCATTTAAAACGCGGTGTTTCTCGGTTTCTTACTTAACTTACTTTTTTAATACAGTATCCAGTTTTCAAAGAACAAGTTTCTATCTTGAGAAGTTAGACCTCTCAAAACTGAACAAAATAAAGACGAATGTGTTGGGTTCCGTTAATTCCTTAGAAAGGAGGTGATCCAGCCGCACCTTCCGATACGGCTACCTTGTTACGACTTCACCCCAATTATCTATCCCACCTTAGACGGCTGGCTCCTAAAAGGTTACCTCACCGGCTTCGGGTGTTACAAACTCTCGTGGTGTGACGGGCGGTGTGTACAAGACCCGGGAACGTATTCACCGCGGCGTTCTGATCCGCGATTACTAGCGATTCCGGCTTCATGTAGGCGAGTTGCAGCCTACAATCCGAACTGAGAATGGCTTTAAGAGATTAGCTTGGCCTCGCGACCTTGCGACTCGTTGTACCATCCATTGTAGCACGTGTGTAGCCCAGGTCATAAGGGGCATGATGATTTGACGTCATCCCCACCTTCCTCCGGTTTGTCACCGGCAGTCTTGCTAGAGTGCCCAACTGAATGCTGGCAACTAACAATAAGGGTTGCGCTCGTTGCGGGACTTAACCCAACATCTCACGACACGAGCTGACGACAACCATGCACCACCTGTCACTTTGTCCCCGAAGGGAAAGTTCTGTCTCCAGAATGGTCAAAGGATGTCAAGACCTGGTAAGGTTCTTCGCGTTGCTTCGAATTAAACCACATGCTCCACCGCTTGTGCGGGTCCCCGTCAATTCCTTTGAGTTTCAACCTTGCGGTCGTACTCCCCAGGCGGAGTGCTTAATGCGTTAGCTGCAGCACTGAAGGGCGGAAACCCTCCAACACTTAGCACTCATCGTTTACGGCGTGGACTACCAGGGTATCTAATCCTGTTTGCTCCCCACGCTTTCGAGCCTCAGCGTCAGTTACAGACCAGAGAGTCGCCTTCGCCACTGGTGTTCCTCCACATATCTACGCATTTCACCGCTACACGTGGAATTCCACTCTCCTCTTCTGCACTCAAGTTCTCCAGTTTCCAATGACCCTCCCCGGTTGAGCCGGGGGCTTTCACATCAGACTTAAAGAACCGCCTGCGCTCGCTTTACGCCCAATAAATCCGGACAACGCTTGCCACCTACGTATTACCGCGGCTGCTGGCACGTAGTTAGCCGTGGCTTTCTGGTTAAATACCGTCAGGGGATGAGCAGTTACTCTCATCCTTATTCTTCTTTAACAACAGAGTTTTACGATCCGAAAACCTTCTTCACTCACGCGGCGTTGCTCCGTCAGACTTTCGTCCATTGCGGAAGATTCCCTACTGCTGCCTCCCGTAGGAGTCTGGGCCGTGTCTCAGTCCCAGTGTGGCCGATCACCCTCTCAGGTCGGCTACGTATCATTGCCTTGGTGAGCCATTACCTCACCAACTAGCTAATACGCCGCGGGTCCATCCATAAGTGGTAGCCGAAGCCACCTTTCCTTCAAAAATCATGCGATTCCTGAAACTATGCGGTATTAGCATCCGTTTCCGAATGTTATCCCCCTCTTATGGGCAGGTTACCCACGTGTTACTCACCCGTCCGCCACTCACTTGGTTAGAAAGCAAGCTTTCCAACTTCGTGCGTTCGACTTGCATGTATTAGGCACGCCGCCAGCGTTCGTCCTGAGCCAGGATCAAACTCTCATATAAAAGTATGATTAAGACCGAAGTCTTATGCTCATTTTTTGACTTGCTAGCGAATATTTATTCACTTTTTTGTTTGTTCGCTTCAACCTTGTTGAAGCTCCCTACACATTTGGTTCGTCTTACTTTGTTCAGTTTTCAAAGGTCTAATTTGTTTCGTTTGTTGTTTTGACAACTTCTAAATATTAACACATGGTCAATTCGTTGTCAACAACTTTTTTAAATTTCTTTTTCTTCAAAACGTTGTGACGTCTTGAGGACATGTATAAATATAACAGCTATAGCAAGATTCGTCAACACTTTTTGGTAAATAAATTAATTTAATTTATTTACCTGAATATTAACTTTCAATTGTTTCTTCTACTACGCTTTCAGCTTCTAAAAACGAACGAAAACTCTTCGGATTTCATTTTCGTCTGTTTTTATATTTATGCATTTTATTTTGTATATTCATTTTAGTTAAATGATAAATAAAAAACTAGCTAAATCAGAAAAAATACTGAATTAACTAGTTAAAATTTGGTTAATGATTACGCATTGTTGGAAATAATAGAACATCACGGATAGCAGCAGCATCAGTTAACAACATAACTAAACGATCTACTCCAATTCCTAAACCACCTGTTGGCGGCATACCGTATTCTAAAGCTTCTAAGAAATCTTCATCTAATTGATGTGCTTCATCATTTCCATCAGCACGTTCTTTCATTTGTGCTTCAAAGCGTTGTCTTTGATCAATTGGGTCATTTAATTCGGTAAAGGCATTCGCATATTCGTTTCCTACTATAAATAGTTCAAATCGATCCGTAAAACGTCCATCTTCAGGATTTTTCTTCGCTAATGGAGAAATTTCCACGGGGTGACCAAAAATAAAGGTTGGTTGAATTAGTTTTTCTTCTACGAAAACTTCAAAGAATTCATTTACAACATGTCCATATTGCATATGCTCAGTAATTGGAACATTGTGTTCTTTAGCAAGTGCACGTGCGTCTTCATCAGACATGACTGGCCAAAAATTTACTCCTGAGTATTCTTTAATAGCATCCAACATGTGCTGACGTTTCCATTGAGTGTCTAAATCAACTGCCACTCCACCATATGTGATTTTGCCAGTTCCTAATACACGATTAGCAGCTGTTTGGATAATACCTTCTGTTAAATCCATAACATCTTCATAGTCTGTATAGGCTGTATACACTTCTAGCATTGTAAATTCTGGATTGTGAGTAGTATCTACTCCTTCATTACGGAAAACACGACCTAATTCGTAAACTTTCTCCATTCCACCTACAATTAGACGTTTCAAATGTAATTCTAGTGCAATACGCAAGTATAAATCCATATCTAAAGCATTATGGTGTGTAATAAACGGACGAGCCGCTGCTCCACCAGCAATATTGTGTAGGGTTGGTGTTTCTACTTCTAAATAGTCTTGTTCATTTAAATAGTTACGGATTTCTTTGATGATTTGACTACGTTTTGTAAAACGATCAAAGCTTTCTTTGTTACTAATTAAATCTAAATAACGTTGACGGTAACGTTGTTCAATATTTGTTAAGCCGTGGTATTTATCAGGCAATGGACGTAATGCTTTTGAAAGTTGAGTTAATGAAGTTGGTTTAATTGTTACTTCACCAGTATCAGTTTTCATGACATCGCCAGTTACTCCGATGAAGTCACCTAGATCGGCATTTTTAAAAATTTCATAATCTTCTTCTCCAACAGTATCTTTACGAACATAGATTTGGATTTGACCTTTACGATCTTGTAAATGAGCAAATCCTACTTTACCTTTGCCACGTTTTGTCATCATACGACCAGCAACCGTTGCTGTTTCTTTCTTCTCTAACAATTCTTCTTTTGTGAATTCATCGTAGGCTGCATGTAATTCGTTAGACAAATGCGTTCTTTCAAAACGTTGACCAAATGGATCAATGCCTTTTTCATGTAAATGGTCTAATTTTTCACGACGAACCTGTAATTGATCGTTTAATTCTTCTTGTTGATTTGTTTCGTTACTCATTTCTACCGCTCCATTTCTACTTGATTATAATCTCTGAATTCTAACTTTCGTTAAATGATTGCCTTAATAATTGCTTTAATTCAGTATTTTTCTCAATGAGTTTAATTTTTCTTTCATCACTCTTAATAATGCCAATATAATCAAAAAAAAGCAAGGAATTTTAACGGATTTCGCCATTACATCCTCACTTTCTAATTATTTTGCTAGTTTCATTTCACGTTCTTCTGTTGCATCCACGAAGTCATCTAAAATTTGCGCCATTTCTTCTGGGCGTGTTGCTTGATTTACAGCTACTTTAGTTTTAGCAGCACGAGAAATTCCTTTTAAGTAGTAAGCAGCATGTTGACGAAACTCTCTTGTTGCTAACATTTCACCTTTTAAATCAACTAAACGTTCTAAATGAAGTTTGGCTGTTTGAATTTTTTCTCTAGCTGATGGTTCTGGAAGTAAGATTCCTGTTTCTAAATAGTGTTTTGTTTGATAAATCATCCAAGGATTTCCTAATGCTGCACGACCAATCATTACTCCATCGGCTCCAACTTCATCAAGCATTCGTTTAGCATCCATCGGAGTACGGACATCCCCATTTCCCATAAACGGAATAGTTAAAGCTTGTTTGACTTCACGCAAAACAGACCAATCAGCCTCGCCTTCGTACATTTGTACTCTTGTTCTACCGTGCATCGCAACGGCTCCAGCTCCAGCACGTTCAGCTGCTAAAGCATTTTCAACTGCGAAGACATGATCTAAGTCCCAACCAATACGCATTTTAACAGTTACTGGAATTTTAACTGCATCTGCCACTGCTGCAACCATTTCATAGACTTTATTTGGATCTAGCAACCATTTAGCACCTGCTTCCGCTTTGATAACTTTGCTAACTGGACACCCCATATTAATATCGATAATTGCTGCTTGAGTATTTGCTTCGACAAATTTAGCGGCTTCAACTAAGGTTGCTTTATCCCCACCAAAGATTTGTACACTTAAGGGATATTCAGTTTCTTCTATATGAAGCATGTCTAACGTCTTCTTATTTCTTTGTTGGATACCTTTGTCACTAATCATCTCGCAGACAACCAGCCCCGCACCAAATTCTTTAACTGTTACACGAAAGGCTGCATTACTAATTCCAGCCATGGGCGCAACAACTACTTGGTTATCAATCTCAACATCTCCAATTTTCCACATGTCTTGTTCCTCGTTTCTATATGATATCTTATGACTACTACTTATTCTTAAGCAGAGATTTTTTTATTGGTTTATCATTTGGTTCAATATGATATATAATAGCACAATTCACAACGGTGTAAAACATTCTTGTTTTGATTTTATTCTATAGTTAAAGAATAACGAATCGTTTGTAAAGACTTAGTATTTCTGCAAATAAAAATAGGTTAAGAAAAAAGCATTTACCCCTGTTTACAAAGGGATTGCTTTTATCTCAACCTTTATAGAAGCTTATAGCATGAAACAAAACGGATTTTTAGTTTGGCCCCAGGCTATAAGTTTTGATTCTTATTCACCTTCAACTGTTGGATAAAGTGCTGTTGATAGATAACGTTCGCCATTATCAGGCACAACTGCTAAAACTTTTTTCCCTTTACCTAATTTTTTGGCAACTTCAATTGCGCCTTTGATCGCTGCACCAGATGAAATCCCTACTAGAATCCCTTCTTTTGCGGCTACTTCACGAGCAGTTTCAATCGCATCGTCACTTGTTACTTCTATAATACCATCATAAACTTTAGTATCTAAGACTGCTGGTACAAAACCTGCCCCAATTCCTTGGATTTTATGAGGACTTGGCGAACCACCTGCTAAAACTGGTGATTCAGCTGGTTCTAATGCATAAACTAAGATTTCTGGATTTGCCGCTTTAAGAACATGACCCACACCTGTCAAGGTTCCACCTGTTCCAACACCAGAAACAAATGCATCAGGACCTTTTCCATCAAACGCTTCTAAAATTTCTGGACCGGTCGTTGCTTCATGAACTGCTGGATTTGCCAAATTATCAAATTGTCTTGGCATAAAGAAACCATCCTGACTTGCTAGTTCGTTAGCTTTTGCAATGGCTCCTTTCATCCCGTCTTTACCCGGAGTTAAAATCACAGTTGCTCCATAGGCTCTTAAAATCTTACGTCGTTCTATGCTCATAGTTTCAGGCATCACAAAAATTGCTGGATAATTTTTTGCAGCAGCTACCATTGCCAAGCCAATACCAGTATTTCCACTAGTCGCTTCTACAATGGTTCCACCTGGTTTTAATATGCCTTCTTCTTCAGCAACTTCAATCATATTTAAGGCAATCCGATCTTTTACACTGCTACCTGCATTGAAAAACTCTAATTTCACATATACATCTGCTGCACCTTCTGGAACAACACGATTTAGTTTCACAATTGGTGTTTCTCCAATTAACTCTGTGACTGACGATACGATTTTTACCATTCTTTTTCCTCCTCAAATTTTAGTTGAATTATGGCTATTTATTTGCATTGATTGGTTAAATTTAAATAGAGTAGCTTTGCTTTTAATTTTAGGAATCTTACTTACTTTTGTCAAGTAAAAGCATTATACTTATGAGCTTTTAGTAAATAAAAAAAGCCAGATTTCCACCTGACTTCTTCCTTTAGTTTAAGCTTCTGCCACAATCTTTAACTCTGCTAAATCAACTTCACTATAATGATAGCTATTGCCACAGAAATGACAGTTTGCTTCAGCACCATGATCTTCATCAATCATTGCTTGGATTTCAGTTGCTCCAAGTGTGATAATCGCATCAGCAAAGCGTTCTTTTGAACAATCACATTTAAAACTAATTGGCATTTTTTCAAGAATCTTCACATTCTCTTCGCCACCTAATAAACGATATAGAATTTCTTCTGGTTGTTCTCCTTGCTCCATTAATCTTGAAACTAATGGAATTTCAGCAATATTTTTTTCAATTGCATCTAAAGTTTCATCAGTTGCTCCTGGCATAACTTGAATCATAAAGCCACCTGCTGCTTTAATTGAGTCATCTGTGTCAACTAGAACACTAAGACCAATCGCTGATGGTACTTGCTCTGAATTCGCCATATAGTACGTGAAGTCTTCTCCTAGTTCACCACTTACTAGAGGAACTTGTCCTGAAAAAGCTTCTTTCATTCCAATGTCTTTTGTAACGGTTAATGAGCCTTGTGTTCCAACAGCGCCACGCACATCGATTTTACCAACAGCATTTAAAGGCAATTGAACTTTAGGATTTGCAATATACCCTTTTGTCTCACCTTTGGCGTTACTGTCAACGATGATATGACCTACAGGACCATCTCCATCGACTTTGACGGTCATCTTGTCGTCACCCTTCATAGTTGCACCTAATAATAAAGCGCCAACCATTGTTCGACCTAGAGCTGCGGAAGCCGCACTCCATGTATCATGTCTTTTTTGAGCTTCGCTAACAGTTTCTGTTGCACAAACTGCATAAGCTCTAATTTGTCCATCGTAACAAACGCTTTTCAATAAATAATCTGACATTTTTCGCACCTCTTTTTTAGTTTCATATTAAAGAAGGAAGGGATACAACAGCAAGTGTTGTATCCCTCTTCTTGTATCTGTTTAGTTCATTCTTATTTGTAGCAAGTAGAAGAGTAAGCTTGATTATTCAGATTTGTCGTCTTCAGCTTTTTCTTCTTTGATTTCTTCACTTGCTTCTTCAGCTTTTGTTTTTTCTTGAAGTTCAGCTTCTGTTTCGGCAATTTTTTTAGCTTTCACTTCGGCTTCTTCCTCTTTTAATTTTTCAGCTTCTTTAGCTTCTAACGCTTTTTTTGCTTCTTCAAAGCTTGCGCCACCGTCTTCACGAGGATAATCTTCAGTCACTGTTTTCACAGGCATTTCACCTGTTTCAAACAAGCTCTTAATTGTTTTCTCGTCTAATGTTTCTAATTCTAGAAGTTTTTCAGCAATTAATTGATGTTCTGCTTTATGTTCTTCTAGGATACGACGAGCTTCTTTATGAGCATCTGTTAAGATCTTGCGTACTTCTTTATCGATTTCATAAGCGACTTGCTCAGAGTAAGCTTTTGTTTGTCCATAATCACGACCAACAAAGACTTGGTGATTTCCTTCATATTGAACTGGGCCTAATGCATCGCTCATTCCATATTCAGTCACCATACTACGAGCTAAACCAGTTGCTTGTTCAAAGTCATTACTTGCTCCAGTTGATTGAACATCGAAGATCATTTCTTCTGCTGTCCGTCCACCTAAAAGCCCAACGATTTGTTCAAACATTTCTGTTTTAGTCATTAAGAAACGATCTTCTTTAGGAAGCATGATTGCATATCCACCAGCACGGCCACGAGGTACGATTGTTACTTTGTGTACAACGCGTGCATCACTTAGAACCATCCCAACAATTGTATGTCCGGCTTCATGGTATGCTACCATTTCACGTTCTTTTTTACTAATTGCACGATCTCGTTTAGCCGGACCTGCAATAACTCGGTCTTGAGCTTCATCAACATCTAGTGCATCAATTTTTGTTTTATTACGACGAGCTGCTACTAATGCCGCTTCGTTTAAGACATTTTCTAAATCAGCACCGGCAAAGCCTGGTGTTTGTTGTGCTACAACTTTTAAATCAACATCTGCTGCTAAAGGTTTGTTGCGTGCATGAACTTTAAGAATCGCTTCACGACCTTTAACATCTGGACGACCCACTAAGATTTGACGGTCAAAACGACCTGGACGAAGTAAGGCTGGATCTAATACGTCTGAACGGTTTGTTGCAGCAATGATAATCACGCCTTCATTTCCGCTAAATCCATCCATCTCAACAAGCAATTGGTTCAGTGTTTGTTCACGTTCGTCGTGTCCGCCACCCATACCTGCGCCACGTTGACGACCCACTGCATCGATTTCATCGATAAAGATAATCGCTGGTGCATTTTTCTTCGCAGTCTCAAATAAATCACGTACACGGCTTGCACCGACCCCAACAAACATCTCTACGAAATCTGAACCTGAGATAGAATAGAATGGTACGCCAGCTTCACCAGCTACGGCTTTTGCTAATAATGTTTTACCAGTTCCGGGAGGTCCTTCAAGAAGTACTCCTGCTGGAATTCTAGCTCCTAAAGCGATAAAGCGTCTTGGATCTTTTAAGAATTCAACCACTTCAACTAGTTCTTGTTTTTCTTCCTCAGCACCTGCTACATCAGAGAAACGAACTTTATTGGCTTTATTATCTGCTTCTTTAGCTTTTGATTTACCAAAGTTCATGACTCCACGACCACCGCCGCCTTGTCCACCTTGACTTTGACCCATCATTAGATAGAATAATAAAACTAAAACTAGAATTGGGGCAAATGAAATTAATAGACTTAACCAGAAGCCCATTGTTGCTTCTTCCAGAGGTGTCATAGTAATTTTATTGCTTTGTGCTGCTTCAGTAATTTGGCTAACTGTTGAATCGTTAGCTAAAACTGCTGTTGTAAAGTTTTTAGTTTCAGCATTTTTGTTGGAACCAAATAAACTAAATCCTGTTCCAGCAGAACTGTCCTTCACTTTTTGTGCTTTACGATATTCCCCAGTGATTTTGTATACTCCACCACTTGGTTGGATACTGAATTCTTTGATTTCATCTTCTTTTAATTGTTTAACAAATTCACTTGCTGGAATTTCGCTACTTTGTGAGCTTGATGAGCCACTTCCTGCCCAAGATACAATCCCAATAATCCCTAAGAAAACAATCGCATAGAAGATGCCGTTTTTAAAGAGTCCGTTCTTCTTCATATTCGCCCTCCTTCTACAAATGAGCTATCTCACTGTATGGTTATTTTTTATTTACTAACTTATTTTAATTCCCAATAATCATAACATATTTGACCTTCATTGACCATTTATTTATCTTGATAAATTTCAGGTTTTAAAATACCGATATACGGTAAGTTACGATATCTTTCTGCGTAGTCTAAACCATATCCTACAACAAATTCATTGGGTACTAGGAAACCTACATAATCTGCATCCATGTCAACTGCACGTCCTTCTGGTTTATCCAGTAGCGTTACAATTTTAACTGATTTAGCTTGACGATATTTGAATAAATCTACCAAATAAGCCAACGTTCTGCCACTGTCGATAATATCTTCAACAATTAGGAGGTCACGCCCAGCTACGTTTGTATCTAAATCCTTAATAATCTTCACTTCGCCTGAAGAAACTGTTTCATTACCATAACTAGAAACATCCATAAAGTCCATTTCTAAATAAGTATCAATTTCTTTTACGATGTCAGACATAAAGAAGGTTGCTCCTTTTAAAACACCGATTACTAAAGGATTTTTCCCACGATATTCTTCGGTTAAAATCTTGCCTAATTCAGCAGTTTTTGTTGCTAACTCTTCTCTCGAAAAAAGAACACGTTCAATATCATTTTGCATAATCTAATTTTCTCCTTTTCAATACAGCTCATTTTTTTGGTAAACGAGTATGTATTGTATTTTATCAGTTTCTTCTTCAATAGACAATTGTGATTCCTTATATTTTATTAGCCAAAGAATTTTCCCAGCAGAATCTTGAACTAAATAGGCTTCATCTCGGTCTTTTAAAGAAATTTTTTGATCTATTAAAATATCCTTAATTTTTTTAGTTCTTGTTATTTTTCCTTTTAATGTCATTCGATCACCATTTTGACGATGACGAACTTCTAAAGGTAAGTTTAGTTTAGCTGGGTCTAGCCAAATCTTTGAGATAGTTGATTTTGTTAGGTCAAGATCAATCGTTTTAGTTGTAAAAAGACCAATTTGATCCCCATTTGGTAAGGTTTGCATTTCATTTAAGCTCAATATCCTGTTGTGAGAATCTGATTGTATTTCATCTTGCAACTCACAAGTAAGGGTTAATTGGTTGTATTCTTTTATTGCCTGCCATTCTTTTGATAATTGAAGGCGGCCATTAGGTTTAGGATTTATAATTAAATCTAGCACTTGTTGAACATGGCTTCGCTGGAAGGAAAATGATTGTTCTTCCATTAATTGAATAAACAATTGATTGAGTAGTTGAGATTGCAATGCTAACTCATATTCCTTAAATTGTTGCAAATCTAGTTGAACTTTATTTGACTGCATGGTCGTCACAACTTTTGTTAAGGCTGTTTGAATGATTGGTTGAGCAAGAGTCAATAGATCATCCAGATCTTTAGAAAATGCTAGGAAATGAGTTAAGATTTTAGGGTTCTCATTTTTCAATAAAGGAATAATTTGACTACGATAACGATTTCTCGTATAAACTAAACTGTGATTGGTCTCATCTTCATAGTATGGAACTTGATAAATGCGACTATATTCTACCAAATCTGCTTTACTAAATTCTAATAATGGTCGAAAAATGATTCGTTGCTCATCATCAAATGACCGTTGCATCTTAATTCCTGTTAGACCAGACAAATGACTGCCTCGTACAAGACGCATTAAAATAGTTTCCAACTGATCATCACCATGATGCGCTGTCACCAACTGACTGAAACCTTGGTCTGCCATGATTTCCTGAAAAAAAGTATACCTTATAGTTCGTGCGGCTACTTCAATTCCCGTTTTTGGATGTTGAGCTTGCTCCCATTTTTTACTATAGAAAGGAATAGTTTTTTCTTGGCAATAGTTTCGTAAAAATTCTTCTTCTTCATCTGATGCTGTTCTTAGTTGATGATTCACATGAGCTACACTAAACTGTGGTTTAAGTTCTGCAGGCAAACGAGTCATTAAATCTAACAAAACCATTGAATCTACGCCACCTGATACAGCTAAAAGAATCTGAGAAGTTGGTTCCCAATAGTGATATTTTTCGCAGTTTTTTAAAAATTGCATTTTGATATCCATTAGGCTTCGCTCTCCTAACTAAGCTTTTATTGTTTTTCTGTTAAAAATCGAATCACAACATAAAAAAGGATAAGTTTCCTTATCCTTATCATCCATTTTAGCTACGGCGTCCGCCGCGTCCGCCACGTTTGCCTTCAGTGTTACGTTTTAATGAAGTTAAACGATCGTCACTATCTTTTATAAACGAGCTCATTAATGAATCAAAATCCTCTTTTTTAGGTGGTTCATTACGAGTATTTCGATTGTTTCGTTGATTTTGGTAACCGCCACTACGAGCATTGTCGCGTCCACCACCACTGCTGCCTTCACGACGTCCTTGATATCCACCAGAACTTTCACGGCGAGGGGGTGTTCCCTCAGAAGCAGGTTTGTCCACAGCACGACGAATTGAAAGACCAATTTTACCGTCATCTCCAATTGACATTACTTTGACTAAAACTTCATCTCCAACTTTTAAAACATCTTTAATGTCCTTAATGAAGGTATCGGATACTTCACTGATATGAACTAATCCAGTTTTACCTTCACCTAAATCAATAAATGCACCAAAATTTGTAATACCTGATACTTTTCCTGAGATTTTACTTCCTACTTCAATTGACATAAAAAATATGTTCCTCCTTAAAACTTGTATGCTTATTATAGCATGTCGCGAGTAGACTTAAAACGACTATTTACGTAAATTAACAAATAATTCTAAAAAAAGTTATTTTCACTTAAATTCTCGATTTTATTCTTCTTATTCACTACTTGATTCTTGACTGGAATCTTTTTTATCTGAAGACGTATTTTGAGTGTCATCTAATTTTTTCTTTGCTTCTTCTAGTTTTTTTGAAGCTGAGTCATCAGCAAAATTAAAAATAAGTTCGCCCTCTTTTGATAAATCATATTGACCACGTGCAAGTTTTTCAATATAGCTTTCATCTTTTAATTGTTTAATCTGGTTATTTAATATCCGTTGATCAGCTTGGGTCTTCTTCAAGTCTTGTTCAGCATGAACTTCTTTGACATTCATACTAGCAATTTCTTTTTGATTAAGAGCTATTTTAAAAACAAGTCCCCCAATAAGTAACACACTCACAATAAACAGAACTGATATTCGGCGACGAGCATTACGTTTACTTTTTTTCTCACGATGGGATTGCAGGTTTTTTTCTTGAGTATAATCGTTAGGAAAATTCGTAATATTTGTATTGTTTCGTTTTTTATTCATAAACTAACTCGCTCCTTATCTCATTTCTATTTACTATTTCGCTAGTATCCTTACAGACGAATTATCTTTATGATACAAGATTTAATCTAGTTTGTCCACGGACTACCTAGAATTCTGCTCTGAATTTTTAGTTCTCATTCTGAGGATCATTTTTATAGGTTTCACTGATAATGGTATACATATGTGCCGCTTCATCTTTTTTAGTTGTCTCAATGATACGATCAATTTTTACAACTAGCGTTTTATTTCCAAAGGCAATACTTAATTCATCGCCTAATTTTACATCTGTTGATGATTTGGCTGTAATCCCATTGACTTGAATCCGACCTTTGTCTGCCACTTCTTTCGCTACAGTACGGCGTTTAATAATGCGAGAAACTTTTAAAAATTTGTCTAATCTCATTGGTTATTCCTCTTCTCTTCTGCTTTTATTTTTTGCCATAAGGCATCTACTTCTTCAATTGAGTCAACTTTAATGCCGTCAAATACATGAGGATGACGACGACGTAGTTTGCGGTTCAGCGTTTCTAACACGTCCTCAAAAGTGAAATAACCTGTCCGCTCTCCGTAACCAGTTTGATATAAGACGTGCATTAAAACATCTCCTAGTTCTTCAATAATGTTATCAATATCTTCATTTTCAATTGCAGCCATTAGCTCTGCTGTTTCTTCTTGTAAATAAGGAATCAACGTTTTATCTGTTTGTTCTAACACCCAAATATCGCCTGTTTCACCATTAATCGCATCTGCATACGTTTGTGTTGTTGCAAAGGATTTGATGCGTTGATCCAGTTCTAAAGGTGGAACATAGAGAGAAGTTAAATTATGAACACCTTCCATCCGATCGATTTCATACAATGCCAACCATTCAATGACTTCGTCTTGGCTACCGGCACTATGAACAAGGGCAACTTGATGTTCGTCTGGATAAATTTCCATTAAAGTTAATTTTACATCACTGGCTACATAGTCATTAAATACTTGCATGACAATCACATGTTGCGAAGTTTGAATCTGATCTTGTTGTAAATCCAAGGCATCTAATAGTTGAAACCCTTCAACTGGATCGATTTTGACTGCTTGAAAGAAATCATCTAAAAAGCTTTTTCCACCTTTAATCTCAATTGTAATTCCCACTTGGTTCTCCAAAAGTAATTGAACAGATTTCTCCGCAACCATCGGATGCCCTGGAACTGCATAAATAATATCTGTTGAACTATTTTCCACCAAAGTTAGTAGCTCTGCAACAATCGTTTCATAGACTGTTTCAAATTGTTTATTCGCTTCATAAACTTGATCAAAATCATAAAAATCCAAACCTTCTGCTTCTAAAGCTGGTACAACTGGATGTAATTTAGTTCGTAAATAGATTGGCAATCCTTTTTTTAGCAATTGATACACGCCAAAAGGCAGTTGTGCTAAATCTCCTGGGCCTAATCCTACAACAAGTATTTTCCCCATCTTATTCTCCTTTTATACTTTCTTTGTTAAACGCAATATTTTTTTACCAAATGGCATATACAGCCATTCTCTTAATGTAAATAATTTAACTTTTAAAATCAGCCAAATAAAGAGCGGTACACCTACACTGATGCCTAGCAAAATTACAACAAGCGCACCTAAACGCGTTGCAGCAAAAGGCAAAAGGCTGATCCCTATCACAACTAACGTTACTACAAAAATCATCATCCAACAACAAACAATTAATTTTATTGCAAAACCATTATGAAATAAACTTCCTTTGAGTTTATTTGGCATCGCAAGCCATAGAACGACTAAAATTCCAGCTAAACTCAGTACCGTTGCAATACTCGCACCCATTGTACCAAATGGATAAATAAATAATAAATTAAAGCCCCATTTTAATAGTAATCCTATTATTAAAGCAATGATAGCAATTTTATGTTGTGTTCGACTTTGTAAAATAGCATTGTAAGCCCCAATCATTGAAGCAAAAATAATCGATAAAATATAAATACTTAAAACGACATTTCCTTCTCGATCACCAAATAATAAATCATTGATAAATGGCATTAATGTTAACATTCCCGCTGTTGCCACCATTGCAAAAGCAGTGGTAATTCGTAATAAAGAACTTGCCGTTTGGTAGAATTCTTTTTCTTTGCGATTGATAAAATTCTTCGTTAGCATTGGAATTAAGCTCGAAGCAAAACCTGCTCCAACTACCATTCCTAATTGAACTAAAGGTTGACCACGATCATAGATTCCCTTTAAATTCTTCGCTTCATCAATTAAAATCCCAGCATCTGTTAAGCTTTTAAATAATGTAAATGAGTCAATCAGTTGCAGCAAAATTAACAAGGCACTTAAGATGCAAATAGCCGACCCTTCTGTAAGAAAACGCCAAAATAGATTTAGATAGCTCGGCGGTTCCTCAACAGGCTGATTGGTTAATAAGATTTCTTCATTTAATAATACTTGATTGCGATTTTTCCCATAATAGTAATAGCCCATGACCGCTAAGGCTGCTATGCCAGCAATCCAAGCGCTGTTCATTGCCATTGCTCCCATTTGATAATCAGACCAACCAAGCTTTAAAAAGAGGGTAGCAGCAATCAAAATGACGGCAACTCGCACAATTTGCTCAACTACTTGAGAAATTGCTGTCGGAATCATATTCCCAATTCCTTGAAAATAACCGCGCCAAATAACTAAAAACGGCATGCAAAGAAACATCCATGAAACAGCTTGAACAATCGGAGTCAAATGAAGATCTCCCATTGCATGAGCAATTTGACTAGCAAAAAAGAATACACCTAGAAATAAAACAACTGAAAAACAGCTTAGTATAATAAACGTCCGTTTTAATAGAATCTTTCGTTGATTAGGTTGTCTAGTTTCCGCTACTAATTTTGATAAAAAAACAGGGAAGCCTGACAAAGCAAATGTCATTCCTAAACCATAAATAGGATAGACTTGTTGATACACATAAAATCCTGTATTGCCTACCATATTTTGGAATGGAACTCGATAAACTGCACTTAAAATTTTCGCAATTAGGGCTGCAATAGATAGAATTACAGCACCTTTCATGGTTTGCTTCATTTGCTTATTCTCCAAAAGCCTACCTCCTACTTAAAAATTCGGGAATTCCAAACTAATTCTCCGTACTTAATCTGAGATTAGTTTGAATTTTTATTTAGTATACCTTTATTTTATTAAGAAATACTAAATTTCAGATGTTTGAGGCTCTTGTTTTTTTTGCATGTCACGATAGGCTACAATATTTGTAATAAATTTATCAATGTAGCCTAACCATTCATAACTAGCTTCACTATTTTTAAGGTGCAACGTTACTACAAGACATTCTTTTTTGATGGCCATTGTGGCTTGTAACGGAATATCCCCCAATGCCTTCATGATTTCTTCTGCTGGCAGACTTTGTGTTCCTGATGGTGATAAAGTTAAATGAACACTATCATCCACTCGACGAATAGTTTCAAATAAAGCTTTTTCACTTTCCATCTTAATCACACCAATTGTTAACAAATCAGAGACTTCATCTGGGAAAACACCAAAACGATCAATTAAATCATCTTGTAACGTCATATATTCAGCACGATCGCGTAATTCACGAATTCGTTTATAAATCTCAATTTTTTGTCGTTCATCTTCAATATACGTTCCTGGTAAGTAAGCATTAATACCTAAATCAATCTCGACATTCGTTTTTTCTTCTTTCTTCTCAATACCACGTTTTCTAGCTACTGCTTCACTTAACATTTCAGAATACAAATCAAATCCGACAGAGTCAATAAAGCCATGTTGTTGCGCTCCTAACAAGTTGCCGGCACCACGAATTGATAAATCTCGCATCGCAATTTTAAACCCTGAGCCTAACTCAGTAAAATCTTTTATCGCTTGTAGACGCTTTTCACTAACCTCTGTTAATACTTTATCTGGTTGATACATAAAGTAAGCATATGCTACTCGATTGCTACGTCCAACACGTCCTCTTAGTTGATACAACTGTGACAAGCCCATATGATCAGCATTTTCTACAAATAGAGTATTTACATTGGGGATGTCTACGCCTGTTTCGATAATTGTTGTAGTTACCAGAACATCATATTCTCCCTCAACAAATTGATACAAGATACTCTCCAGTTGTCCTTCTGTCATTTGACCATGAGCATAGGCAATCTTGGCATCTGGCACTAGCATCTGTAATTCTTCCATCTTTTTCCCAATAGTTTCAACTCGATTATATAAGTAGAAAACTTGTCCACCACGAGTTAATTCTCGTTCAATAGCTTCTCGAACTGCTCCTGGATTTTGCTCCATAACATAGGTCTGAACAGGGTAACGATTGGCTGGTGGAGTTTCAATTACTGATAAATCTCGAACACCTAACATAGACATATGCAAAGTTCGAGGAATCGGTGTTGCTGTTAACGTTAACACATCTACTTGTGATTTTAGCTGTTTTAATTTTTCTTTGTGCTTCACGCCAAAACGCTGTTCTTCATCTACAACTAGCAAACCTAAATCTAAAAATTCAATATCCTTTGATAAAATCCGATGGGTTCCAATGACAACGTCTACTTGACCTTTTTTCAATCCATCTAAGGTTTCATTTTGCTGCTTCTTCGTTCTAAAACGGCTTAACAAGCCAATCTCTACAGGAAAATCTTCAAAACGTTGAATCAGACTTTCGTAATGTTGTTGCGCTAAAATTGTTGTTGGGACTAAAAAAGCAGCTTGTTTGCCATCTTGAACCGCTTTAAAAATAGCACGCATTGCAACTTCTGTTTTCCCATAACCAACATCTCCAACCAATAAACGATCCATCGGCTTTTTCTTTTCCATATCATGTTTAATTTCTGCAGCACTACGTAATTGATCATCTGTTTCTGTGTAAGGAAAGGCATTTTCAAATTCTTGTTGATACCCATTATCTTCTGAAAATGCAAATCCAACTTCTGCTTCTCGAGCTGCATATAACTCAATTAAATCATCGGCAATATCTTCGATTTTGGCTGCAACTTTTTTCTTGGTTTTTGCCCACTCAGTTCCACCTAACTTGTTGATTTTAGGTGTTTTTGCATCAGATGAAACATATTTTTGTAGCAAATTAATCTGAGTAACTGGAATAAATAATTTGGCATCATCTTTATAGAGAACGGACATATAATCTTGATGAACGCCACCGATTTCAAGTGTTTCCATCCCAGTATATTTCCCAATCCCGTGATTTACATGTACAACAAAATCCCCGGGACTTAATTCAGAATAACTTTTGAGACGTTCTGCATTAGATAATGTCTGACGACGTGTGATTTTTTTCGTCACTTTATTAAACATTTCTCGTTCATTAATGATCACAATTTTTTCTTTAGGCAGCTCAAATCCATTATGAATTGCGCCAACAACAACTTGGACTTTGCCTAATTCAATTTTCTTTGGCTTAACTACTTTACTTTGAATCTCAAAATCAGCAAAGGTTGCATTGACTTTCTTCCCACGTTCTTCGTCAGGAACGATTACTAACACAGTATTATTTTGCTTAATCCAACGATCCATTTCTGTTTTCAATAATGGCATTTGTCCAAAGAATTGCTGCATATTACGATATTGAAAAGGATGGATTTGTTGAAAACGCAAGTTGCCCATCCCTTTTTGAAATAGCGAAAAATACAACGTAGGTTGTTTGACATCCTTCATTACGCTACGTAAATCATTTGAGAAAACTTGATCTTTTAGCACCTTTTGCTCTTCTAATTTGGATGTGGCCCATTCTGCTTCTTCTTCCATTAAACGACGCTCAGTTTCAATCACTCGAGGGTATTCATCAATAATTAGCAAGCTATTTTTGTGCATATAATCTAAGACACTCGTGTGATTTGGATAAATAAAATCTGTATACAAGGCTAAACTATCAATCGGATCACCTTTATCAAAGGCATCAATGACCGGAGTTAGATTCTTCATTAAATTCCCTTTAGCTGCTGCATCTAAAATTAAGTTACTATTTCGTTCAACAGCTTCGCTAAACTGAGGTGCAGCTTTCTTCAGCATTGCACCTTGATAGATTGTATCTGTCGCTGGTAAAATTGTAATTTTCTCAATCGGTTCAATCGAACGCTGAGTATCTGCTTCAAAGTAGCGCAATGAATCCACTTCGGTATCAAATAATTCCACACGAACTGGATGCTCTTCCGTTAAAGGATAGATATCAATAATCCCTCCACGAATACTAAACTCACCAGGTTTCCCAACTAAATGCTCTCGTGTATATCCCATATCAACTAATTGTTGAGCCATATTTGCTGGATCTAATTCGCCACCATTAGCAATTTTAAATCGTGACTTTTTCCAAATTTCTTTTGGAGTAATCAGTTTACGTACACCTGAAAGTGGAATAATGACAATTCCTTTTTTCCCTGATAATAGAAAATCCAAAGCTGCCACTCGTTCTGCTCGATATTCTGGTGAAGAAATTGACATTTCAGCTTGAATCATTTCATCTACTGGAAATAAATGCAATTGATCTTCTGGTACAAATCCAGAAAAATCTTCTATTAATTGGCTTGCGTGAAATAAATTATGTGCTACTAATACAATAGGTTTCTTCTTTTTTTCTACTATTGTACTAATAATTAGTGTCCGTGCTGAACCAGATAATCCTGTTACAAGCTGAGTTTGGTGTTCTCCAATTGATTCCAGCAAGTTCTGGATATCTGGCGTTTCAGCTAATAATCCTTTTATATCTACCATTTCTATACTCCCTTATCTGATTAAAATTCGTTTTATGTTCCTATTTTTTGGCTTAGACTAGAAAAAAGCTCAGATTCCTCTGCGCTTCTTTAATCTAAACTGTTTAATCTATTAACTTTTGCGATTAAATTCATTCATTGTTTCTATAAAAGAATGACCTTCAATCCAATAATTTAATGCTGCAGCGGTATCTTTCACTGCAAATAAAATATCTTCATTTTGTTCTTTTGGAAAATTACCTAATACGTGATTGATGACAGTTTGTCCTGGAAATGGTCGATCAATTCCAATGCGAATTCGATTGAAATCAGATGTCCCTAAGTGTTGAATCAAACTTTTAATTCCATTATGTCCTCCAGCACTGCCTTTTTGGCGTAATCGAATCTTTCCAACTGGCAAATCTAAATCATCATAAACAACAACTAAATCTTCCAGCTCGATATTATAATAATCCATTAATGGTCGAACCGCTTGACCTGAGTCATTCATAAATGTTTGGGGTTTCACTATCAGAACTTTTTCCGTTCCAATAAATTCTTCTGCATAAACAGCATTGAATTTACTTTTATTAAATTGGAATTTGTGTTGAAAAGCAAATTCATCCATCGTAATAAATCCAACATTATGCTTTGTTCCTGTATATTTTGCACCTGGATTTCCCAAGCCAACAATCATTTTCATTTTTCTTTTCCTCATTTACATTAGTTATTTTTGTTAAACGTAAAAATCCAAAAACCACAGTTTATCTGCCTTGTTTTTGGTTCGTCATTTTTATTCTAAAATTAAAATAGCGCATAAAAAAATGCTGTGGGCATAGGTTACTCCCCCAGTTCTATTTTTAATAGTATACCATAGTTTACTCAAAATTAGTAAGCCGGACCTTTATTTTTTCTCCTGAATTAGGTACTAAATAAAATTAATGAAATCTTCATCTGTTTAACGTTTGTTTTTAGCGCCATTTTTAGAATGGCTATTTCAAATAATTATTCCTTTATTTCAAGGCTTTTTAACAAACATTTTCACTGATAAATGCTATACTAATAAGGGCTTAAAGAAAATAATCAAGGAGGATGTTTTTTATGAAAAAAACAGAAATTAAAGACCATCAGAAAGTCATCATTGTTGGTGATGGAGCCGTTGGTTCTAGCTATGCGTTTGCTCTTGTTACACAAAATATTGCCCAAGAAATTGGGATTATCGATATTGACAAAGACAAAACTGAAGGGGATGCCATTGATTTATCTCATGCCCTAGCCTTTACTTCTCCTAAAAAAATCTATGGCGCTTCATATTCAGATTGTCATGATGCTGATATCGTTGTTATCACTGCAGGTGCTGCACAAAAACCAGGTGAAACACGTTTAGACTTAGTGAACAAAAACTTAAAAATCTTCAAAAGTATTATTGGGGACATTATGGCTAGCGGATTCGATGGAATCTTGTTAGTTGCTAGTAACCCAGTTGATATCTTAACCTATGCTTCTTGGAAATTCTCTGGTTTACCACAAAGCCGAGTTATCGGTAGTGGAACTTCATTGGATAGCGCACGTTTCCGCCAAGCAATTGCGGATTTAGTTAGTGTCGATGCCCGGAATGTTCATGGATATATTTTAGGCGAACATGGGGATACTGAATTCCCAGTTTGGTCACATGCCAATATTGGTGGATTGCAGATTTATGAATGGGTTAAAGACAATCCTGATGTTGATGAAGAAGCTTTAGTTAAAGTCTTCTTTAAAGTACGTGATGCAGCCTATGAAATTATTGAGAAAAAAGGAGCAACTTTTTATGGGATTGCCGTTGCTTTAGCCCGGATTACAAAAGCTATTTTAAACGATGAAAGTTCAATTTTACCTTTATCTGTTTATTTAGAAGGAGAATACGGACAAAATGACATCTTCATTGGCGCACCAGCAATTATTAATCGCCAAGGAATCAAGCATGTTATTGAAATTCCTTTAACCGACGCTGAATTGGAAAAAATGGAACATTCTGCTTCAACATTAAAACAAATCTTAACAGATGCCTTTGATGCATTGGAAAATGAATAATCGCTAAAAAAACCTTGATAGAAGTAGCAGCTTGTTGCGCTACTTTTATCAAGGTTTTTTCTATATTAAAGTACAAAGTCTAGTTCTTCAAGTTTAAATAATTTCGTTAGAATCTCGTTAACTTTAGTTAATAATATGTTTGTATCTAGAATTTTATTGGCTGTTTCGATGGTTAATGTATCGTTTGAGTAAGTTAATTGGTCTACATCTTCGATTAACTGGATTGATTCGACACCATTTTTATACACGATATATTCATCAGAAATATCCATTACTAATTCTTGTTTGTAGCCTTTTCTTAGGGCAATTGCCATCACTAACGAATTGACAGTTAAATCATCAACTGGAATCTCTACATCATTAATCGCTAGTGTATACATTGTATCCTCTACCAACCCACAAGCATTACATCCTCCATCAGATAAATCAACTGTACTTGTAATTACTGCCTTTTCCATTATGCCCATCCCTTTCGTCTATCTACTTACTTATTGTAACAAATTGAGTTCTACTATTCTAGAGGAAAACGAAATAAAGTTACTTTGTTCACAATATCATTCATTCCATGAAAAAAAGCTGATAAATCAGCTTTTTTTGACAATCCTTTATTCTGTTTAGATTCAAATTCCTGTTTCTAAAACTTCTTCTACAGTTGAGGGGATTTCAGAAAAAATAGTGATATTTTCGCAACCTGCTTGCTGAATTTGTTTACTTAACAGAAGCGGATTGTCCATAAAAGTTCGTAACGCAACACCTTCTAGCAACATTCCTAAGTTCGTACCACTTAAAACAGACCAGTTCTCTTGTTCCATCGCTAATTCTGCGCATACTTTAAAAGGTGTTCCTCCTAAAAGGTCAGTAAAAAACAAAACTTTTTCAGGCTGATTATTTAGTTTAAGAACTTTTTTTAATTTATTTTGATAGGATAAAGGCGTATCTTCTAGTGTAAATAAAACGGTGTGTAAATTTTCTTGTTTTCCCGCAATCATTTCAATAGCCTGATACAGGCCCTTTGAAAAATCGCCATGACCTGTTAGTATGAATTCTATCATTTTACTTTAACCTCACTTTTAAAATCGTACTTTTTTATTTTTTTCGTTCATTAAAACTACTTTCCCGTAGATTTTCTGCTTGGTTTCGCTTATAAATAGCTTATCCCCTTGAACAATATCAAATGGAGTAAAAAACAGTTCTGCCTTGATTTTCTGTTTACTATCATAAATACGTAATCCTTTAACTAAATCCGTTATTTCAGAGGACTTATTCTGAAATACAGCTACTTTCTCAAACTGAATTGCGTCATTTAAACCAAAAGCGGTCAAGTTAGTTTGTTGGTTTTTCATCTTGCAACAATGAGTTAATCGTTGATGACTAAACAATTGATTGTAGATAGCTGAGGCTGTTTCTGCTCTTACTCTTAGGCTTTCCGAATCTGTCCAGACAACCATTTTTTGTTGTTTTATTTTCAATTCGGCTGTCGTTTTAGTTACCTTACTTACGGCTACTTGCTGAGCAAAATTAAAATTAGTCCTTACCTGATTGCTTCCTTGTGCCTGAATGGTGTCACAAATAACCAGACTAGCTATTTTTTTTAATAACATAATTTTTCGATTTATTAAAATGAGTTCACCTGATTTGCCAACACCATTCCAAGCACATTCAACTAAATACCCTTCTTTATTTTCCGTTAATTGACTGAATAAAGGTTCGGCTAATGATTGATATCCCCACGAACCTTTTATATCTGTTGCTGGATTCTCTACCACAGTGATCGAATTATGAGCGTCTTCTCCTTTGAGTTTCTCACGAATAACGGATTCTTCAAGATAGGTGTAACGACCGCTGTCAATTAAAATATCTTCACCTTGATAATGAAGCGTTAGGCTGCCCGTTGTTCCATGTCCATGAGAGCTACCATGACGCCCATTAAATAAAGTAAAGTAAAAATCTTTTGTTTTGATTGCTATAAATCCACTTTGTTTCCCATAGAAAGTCGTTGGCATTGCCCGTTCACTCGTTGAACAAGTTGCATATAAATTGCCAATATACAGCGGTGCCAAACTAGCCTCTTGCCTTTGTGGTAAAAATCCCATTCCACGATAGCAATCATAAACATAACGAAAATCAACACTATCACTATCATTTAACGCATTTAATTGGTCCTTTTGATCTGCATAATAGTAAGATGCTTGGATTGGTTGTTTTAATTTGCCCTTTAAGTTAAATGGGAGGGAATAATCTGTATACTCACTGACTTGTAAAATATATAACAACGACATGACTACTTCATGATGATAGAGCGGACTTTGCTCCCAGTGAATTCCATCACAATAAAACTGAAGATCGATTTGTTCCTCCAAAGTTTTCCATGCCCATTCCTTTTCATCCATCTTCACTAATTCTGGGAAAAATAATTCAGTAACTAAAATACCTGTAATTGCCAGTATCCCCCAATTACTTAGTTCATATTTGGAAATAAAAGACTCTTTTAAAAAGTGAATTTGCTCAATAATTGCCTGTTCAAACAAACGTGCTTCTGCTGACGAAAAAAGCGTCTCGCTATCTAAATAGTTTAAACTCTTAACCCAATTTGTTAAACGAATCCCTGTATCAATCGGACGCCAAGATAACGTATTTTCAGCATTAGGATGACCATTTTTCCGAATAAAATCTAAGACTAAATTCCGCCATTTTTCTTGATAAATGTCTTCTCCTGTAATTTTATAGGTCATTGCTAAATCAACTAAGAAACCGTGACGACTTAACATAAATAACCATTCGGGATCTTCTTCCGGAAAAGTGTTCCAATCGGTTCCCTTGATGGAGTAAGGTATATCACAGGCCTCCATATCCATTGCATCTGTATAAATTAGTAAATCTTCTACTACTAAATCACTACGATCTAGAATTTTACTAAGAAAATCTGGATGCTGCTCTTGATAACTTGGCAACCACTCATCAGCAAAGAACATTTTTTGATAGTTTGTTATTTTTTGCCTATTCATTAAGCTAAAATTCCTAAGACTGAAGATAAAATACCAATTAAGAATAACAAAATAAGCAATTTATAAGTGGACCAATTTTTCTTTTTAATTAAATAAAACACTACAATTGTTAAAATGACTGGTAATAATTTTGGCATAATCTTATCTAAAATATCTTGCAATGCTACAACTTGTTCTTCACCTGACTCAACCTTAGATGAATAACTAATCGCAATATTGGCTTTGACAAAGGTTGTAGCTAAGCCTGAAATAACTGTAACACCAACGATATTTGCAGCAGCAGAAATCTTACTGATCTTATCACTTAGTGTTTCAATCACGCTAGTCCCTAGTTTGAAACCTAAGTATCCCATCATAATCTTAATAATCAACATGGAAATCACCATTGATAACCAAAAACCCATTGGCGCAAAACCAAGGCCATCTAATGCTAATCCTGCAAAGATTGTTGAAAGTAAAGGCGCAATTCCAAATTGAGCGATTGAATCACCAATACCAGATAACGGTCCCATCAAAGCCATCTTGATACTTCGAGCATCTTCAATATCTTCCCCATTATCGTACATAGCTAACTGCATACTTGTAATAAATGGCAACATTTGCGGATTAGTGTTATAAAATTCAATATTTGCTGATGCTGTTTCTCTTAACTTTTCAGGATCGTCTTTATAAATTTTCTTTAACGCAGGCAGAATCACATATAAATAACTGACACCTTGATATGAGTTATAGTTAAAAGCATTTTGTAGAAAGTAAGATCTTAAAGCTGTTTTCATATAATCTTTTTTCTCAAGCTTTAATTGTTTAGATTCCATTGCTAAAGTCCTCCTCTTCAATTGTTCCATTTGATCTATTGGGTGATTTCTCAGATCCATCTACCGTTTTTTTATTGTTGCCATAATATTGAATAAGTGCGAAAACGGTTCCTACCAGTGCAATTGCCATAGTTGGTAGCTCTAGATAAGCTGCTGAAATATAGCCTAATAAAATATAGGGCGTCAAATTTTTTTCTATCATTACTGAAAGAATCATTGCAAATCCAATTGCAGGAATCAGTCCGCCTGCAACAGAAAATCCATTAATCAACCATGTAGGTAACGCCTCAACAAATGCTTGTAACCCTGGACGACTAAGAGCTGCAGCTAAGCCAATAGCGAAACCAGCGACTAGAAAAGCTAGAAACGTGGAATTGGCAATCCAATTGTATTTTCGATACTGATCTTCTTCAATCACTTTTTTAGATAACTTAGTTGAACCAGCGAAAACGGTATACAACGCTGTTGTTACTAGCTGGAATAACACTGCGAATGGAAAAGATAACGCTAATGCCGATTGTGGTGTCACACCTTGATCTTTGAGAGTAATTGCCATAATCGTTCCCACAATTCCTGGTCCCACTGGATTAGGTGGGACCGTTCCACCAGCTCCGACACCAAATCCCATATAGGCTAATTCAGCTAATGCGCCAAACATTAATGCGGTTGGCAAATCACCTAATATAACTCCAACAAAAAATGACATAACTAAAGCACGGTTAGTATAAATCCCCAGTAATTGACCGGCATAACAAAAGGAAGTAATTAACGCAATCAACAAGCCTTGAATAAGTGTAATCTCCATTTTATAACCTCTTTTCTATTTTATTGTATTCATTAATGCTTCCAAATATTGTGTTCCATCTGTTGAAACTGGTGAAGTTTTTGTATTAAATGTAACATTATAGGTATTTTTCAACTCTTTTAAATTCGTTTTATCTTTTTCGTCGAGATAGATAAATTGCGAAATTTTTTCTTTTCCTTCACCTGCGTGAATATTGCCGATATTTAGTTCTTTCATCGGAAAACCTAATTCACAAAGTTTGCGACCATCTTCTAATGATTGAACAATTACAAAAATAGTTTGATTTGGAGCAGCTTTCCAAATGACTTCTGCCGTACGCTCAATCGTCCAAAAACGGATACCCACTTCATTTGGCACGCATGTTTTCATTAAGGTTTGTTGGATCGAATCTTCCGCAGCTTTATCATTTGCACAAATAACTAGATTGACGCCTAAGCTTTTAATCCATAATTGCCCTTGCCCATGAATTAATCGTTCATCCACTCTTACCATTTTTATATTTGGTTGTTGTTCCATCTTTATTTCCTCCTATTTTTTATTACCAATACATTTTCCAATCTTTTTTAAAGCGAATAAGGGCTTCAAGATAAAAATAATCTCCCCAAATATTCCCTTCATTAACACCTTTTCCTGAATGCCATGAATAGACACCTTCGTTAATTAGTGCGCTAATTCCATCTGTTTTTGATTCAGTATAATGATCAATTAAACTAGCTAGCATCGCATGTTGAGCGTATTTGTAAATTAATTTGTGCTGATTGCTTTCTGGCAAAAAATTATCCATTAAGTTCATCCCACAAACTGCAATAGCTGTTGCTGAGGAATCCTTAGATTGTTCAGAGTCATCATCAAAAATTAAATCCCAATAGCTGACAAAATCTTTTGGCAATCGATTTAGAAAATAATTAGTAACAGACTCAAACAAGAAGGTTTCTTCTGTTGTTTGATGGTACGCTTGATTTAATGCAATTCCATATATCAACCACGATTGACCTCTTGCCCAGCTTGAATCGTCTGAGTATCCTTGACGTGTTTTCCCTTCTAATGGTTCCCCAGTAGCTGGATCAAAGTAATAGGTATGATAGGCAGATGCATCTTCACGAATTGCATACGTAATTGTTGTTTGATAATGTTTCTCGGCTGCTGAGCGATAGTGGGCTTCTCCTGTTATTTCGGCTGCCCAATACAGTAAAGGAATATTCAATAAACAATCAACTATTAACCGATAATTATCCTTCTTTCCTAGTTCACCCCATGCTTGAATAAATTCACCCTTCTCTTGGTAACGCTCTAGTAATTTATCTGCCGCCAGTAATGCTGCTTTTTTGGCATCGCCATTTCCTGTTAATTTATAGGCACTTACACAAGACAAACTATACAAAAAACCTAAATCATGGTGTTCTACTTCAATGGTTTCTTGAATTCTTCCCAAGAAACTGCTTACATTCTTTTCGGCTAAATTTTTATATTTCTCATCTTCTGTATATTCGTAACATAGCCATAACATGCCCGTCCAAAAACCATTTGTCCATTCAATATTTTGAATAGGTTGATACGCATTATTTTGAGTCGCAGGAGTTGGATATAATTCTCCTAGTTTTGTAATATTCGCGTCTACTTTTAAGAGGCAGGTCTGAATAGCTTGATCAATTTTTTCTTTAGAAATCAATCCATTATTCAAATATCGTTCACTTGCTTGTAGTGCCTCGTGTGTTAATTGCTTCATGCTGAATTCCTCTCTATTTCACTTTTTATTAAGCTGATCAAACTTAACGTGTTAACCGGTTATGTTTTCATAATACAATACTATCTCTGTTTTGTAAACGTTTTTTTATAACAAAAAAGCAAACAAGGAATCTAGTCCCTTGTTTGCTTCTACTATTTATTTTCTTAATCTGCTGTTATCTCAATTGAATAATAATCTGGATGAATAAAGCTTCGGCTATATTCAACCGGTTCACCTGTTTGTTCATAGGTCGTTTTAGTTATTTCAAATAATGCAAGTTCCTCTTTAAAATCAAACTGATGATGAATTTTATTCAACGGTTCTACTATCTCAGAATCTTTGGTTACTGTAATTAAATTGACAAACATCTTCATTGGCAAGCTGGTCATATTGACACCTAAATCTAATTCTTTGGACAAGCTTGCACCTTGTTCCAAACGTTGTAATGCAGCTTGATTCAAACGATTGGATAATACATAACGATTCTGAATTTTCCATGGTTTTTCATTCACTAAAGCAATCTGGCTAATTTTTATAACGCCTTCTGCTCCTTTAGAATCCCCCAGAGCAAGAGAAATCGTTTCATCTTGAATCGTTTCAGCAATAATCGTCACTGTTTTTTCAACAGATTTTTTAGTATTTTCATTCGCTATAGATACCAACGGAGCAAGCTCACTAAATAACACTTTTCGATGCTTGAGGTTTTTCCTAACAAAGGTACCTTCTCCTTGACGACGAATTAAATAACCATCGTTGACTAAATCATTTAATGCTTTGACAACTGTTGTATTGCTAACACTATATTTTTTCTTTAAATCTCCTTCAGAGTAAATTCTATCCCCAGGAGCAAATTCACCTGACTCAATTGCTAAAATAATATCTTGTTTTATTTTTTCATACTTTGGTAGCATAACTTCCTCCTTAACGTGTTAACCGATGTTATCTTCATCTTAATACAATTAGAAATTAATGTAAATGTATTAATAAGAGGTGAACTTAATTAAATAACAAGAAAAAGAGATTTCATTATGCTCTAATGTTTACTATTTCCACTATCAACTCAGGGTTACTAGCGAGCATTTCCAAAATTCTACTGTTCAGAATGACGTAAAATCTTCTCCATTTTTTTTCCTTTAGCCAATTCATCAATTAGCTTATCTAAATATCTGATTTTCTGCATTAATGGATCTTCAATTTCTTCTACACGAATCCCACAAACAACACCTTTAATCAGCTGAACATTAGAATTCAGTTGCGGCGCTTCCGCAAAGAAGGTTTCAAAGTCTACATTTGCCTGTATTTGCTGCTCTAAGCTTACTGAATCGTAGCCAGTTAGCCAAAAAATAATTTCATCCACTTCTTCTTTTGTGCGGTCCTTACGTAGGACTTTTTTTACGTATAAAGGATATACACTTGCAAAACTAGTTGTAAAAATACGATGTTTTGTCATTTTAATTCCTCATTTCGGTTTATAGTTTAGATAATAGCATTGTTCAATCAGAATTTCAAAAAATGCCCCTACCTTTTATAAAGATAAGAGCTTCCAACTTATTTATCTGTCTTTTACCATGTGCCAAAAGTACGCTGACCTTGATATAGTACGACTTTCCGTTGACTGCGACGCGCTACCGCTTCTGCTGAGCAGCTTGCTGTCACAAAAGTAAAATCAGCTGAGTCCCCTATTTGTGGCCAAACACGCTTGCCAGAGTTATCTAACGGACGAACGCCATCAGTGATAAAACCTAACAAATTCGCTAAATGCTCTTCCGTCACCTGACCAAATAACTCGCCTAAACGACCAACTCGTTCCAAAATATCGCCATTTCCATAAGGTGACCAATTATCAAAAATATTGTCACACCCTACATGAACTTTTACGCCTGTTTGGGTCAAATCAAAAACTGGTGGAATCACGCCAGTAATCGGGACACTCGTCATAATCGCTACTTGATTCTCAGCCAAACGCTGAAAAAGTTCTAGTTTTCTATTTCCTGTAACGTCACCTAAAGCAAAGGCATGACTCACTGCCACTTTCCCTTGCATCTTAGTTCTTTCTGTCAAATCCAACAAATAATCAAACGTTGCCAAGCCCATTTCTTGACGTTCATGTAGATGCAGGTCAATCCCAACACCATATTCCTCAGCAATCGCAAAAGTCATTTCTAAAGATTGTTCCATGGCTCCATCCACAACGGTTGGGTCCACTCCACCAATAAGATTAGCCCCATTTCTCAAGGATTCCTTCACTAAATCCACACTATGACTTCTTAAAAGTCCATGCTGTGGAAATGCCACGATCTCACTGGCTATTTGGTTTCGATACTGATTTAGAACTTCTTTTACTCCATCAAAATAACGTAAACCCGCTGCTGGATGAACATCCACATGGCTTCTGATTTTCGTGACACCATTAGAAATAGAAGTTTTCAATAACAATTCTGCTCGTTCTGCCACAGATAAAGGCAGTTGATCTAGGGCTGGAATTTCCATTTCAAAGCGCTCAATAATTGAATGAACAGGAGTAACGGCTTGCCAGTCTGTTCCCAGTCTAGATTTATCCAAATGACTATGCTTTTCACTAAAACCCGGTAATGCTAATAAACCACGTGCATCTTCTCTTACTAAATCACGAGACCACTGTTTTGTTCCACTAAGTTGAATGTCGTTCACTTTACCATCTTCGAGCAACAGATCGAATAAGTCTGTTTTAGTTCCTATGATGGCTCCTTTTGAATCATAATGAAATCCCGTTTCTAGTCGTACATTGCCAATTAATTGAATTGTTTTCATTGCTTAGTTCCTCCATTCTATTCTAAATTAGTCTTTTGCACCTGCTGTTTTTAAGATTGAGACTATTTGCTGGAATCCTCGTTGTCTGGCATGTTGAATGGGCGTTATTCCTTGCTTATCAGCGAGATTCGGATCCGCCCCATTATCAAGTAAAACTTGAATAATTTGTTGTGGAATTTCACCACCATCCGTATATACAATTGCTTCTAACAAAGCTGTCCAACCAGGAGTATTTATATGATTCACTGCTACATCGGTTTTACTCAATAAAAGGCGTACCATATCTAGATGTTCTTTCTCGGCGGCGGGAATTAAGGCATTGCCACCAAATCGATTGGTTAATTTAGTGTCAGGATTATGGGTTAGCATCATTGTTAAGATTTCTAGTCGTCCTTCAGCACCCGCATATAGAAATGGGCTGTCTTGAATTTTATCTTGCAGATTTACATTAGCATTATAATCTAAAAATAGTTGGGCCATTTCGGGATTATCCTCATGCGCCGCTACTAATAGTCCACTTTCGCCTTTTCCATTGACTGTATCAACTACCGCCCCTTGTTCTAACAGTTGCTTTATTTCAGAAAGATTGACTTGATCCGTTGCCGTTAGCAAGGCTTGATTTAGCTGAACCAGATCCATTTTGGGTACTGACAACATTGGTTCACTGCTTTCAACGGCTACCTCCGCACTGCTTTCAATTTGGCTTACTTTTTTACTTTGATCTGTATTTTCAGAGGTTTTCATTTGAGACTCACTGTTCATCTTTGTTTGATTCTCTTTAGGCATTAGCAGAAAAAGCGAACCTGCAACTAGTAGAATAGCTCCACCTAAACAAAGATAAATCATCGTTGATTGTTTCATTCTCAGCACATCCTTTTCAATTAAAAGTCTTTTCACTTATTTTTTATTAGCATAACATGGTATGCTATATCTGAAAACTATCTATATTATCGCTTAAGTATATCCAAAACATCTAGTTAAGGAGGAAGGCACATGGACTTACGCCAACTACGTTATTTTATTGCTATCGCTGAAGAAAAGAACATTACCCAAGCTGCTGCCCGGCTACATATGGCTCAACCACCATTGAGCCAACAATTAAAGCAGATGGAATTTGAATTAGACACTCAACTTGTAGAACGTGAAGCACGAGTGACACATTTAACAAAAGCTGGGGAGGTTCTTTATCAAGAAGCTTTAAAGATTTTGCAACAAGTTGAGGAAACGCAATTATTGGTAAAAGAAACTAGCGTCGGCTTAAAAGGTGAACTGAACATTGGCGTAAATACACTTTCAGCAAAAGAACTGGCACCAGCTTTAGTGCGTTATCAAAAAAAATATCCTGCTGTTACTTTTGCTATCCATCAAAATGAATCAAAAGTTCTTTGCGAGATGGTTCGTCAACGAAAAATTGAACTGGCTTTGATTCGTTTTCCTTTAGAGTTATCTGATTTTGATGTTCAATTTATTCAATCAGAACCTTTTTATTTTATTTGTGATGGCTCTATGAAGCAGGGGCCTGCTCCTAATGATTATTACGGTATTGCGGATAGCAAGCTAGTTCTGCCGAGTACGGAAGGCTTAGGAGTGTATCACTCCATTATTGAATATCTAGCAAAATTCCAGTTAAATCCTGCTTCAATTTCAACTTGCTCTGATTTAACCTTACTTTTTGATTTAGTTGCAGCTGGTTTTGGAACAAGTATTGTCCCAGAATCAGTGTTAAATCAGTATTCACATATTAAAATTGAAGCTCATTTATTGCAAGATCCATTATTTCAAACAAGCTATGGCTTAATTTGGTTGAAAGATAAATCCTTAACCAAACTGGCTCAACAATTTTTAACAGAGTTAACTCCAAATGAAGTAGATCGTTAATGGATCATACAAAAAAAGTAACTTAGGCAATAGGCTCAAGTTACTTTTTGTAGTCATTATTCTTTTAGAGTTTTTCTTCTTTTTTTAGTATAAAAGCCAATATTACCTAATACTAAAGCAATACCAATTCCCATAAGTGTTGCTGTTGATTTCTCACCGGTTTGTGGAAAAACAGCACTTGGAACTTTGGGTGATTCTGGCGTTGCGACTGGTGGCTCCACGCTGATTGGCGGATTAGGCGGGTCAACAACAGGTGGAGTTATTACTCCTATTAAATGGTTCGTTTTAGTAACTTTTAATGGCGTTTGTTGATTTTTTTCAATTGTAAATTTAAGTGGAGTTCCGTCTAACTCATAGTTATTCGGTGCTTTCGTTTCAATAAATTGATAGTTCCCTGGTTTTAAATCAGCGACTTTTAAGACTCCATTTTGATCAGTTTTAAGCTCTCTAGCAATCATTTTTCCTTTTTCATCTTGCAACATAAATTCAGCGCCAGCCAAAGTTTTCTTCGTTTGTTCGTCGATTTTTGCTAAGACAACACTTCCTGGAATCAAACTATTCACCTTTTTAGTCTCAACTGCTTTTTCACCAACTACTTCAAATGAAACAGGAGTCGCATCCAAAATATAACCTGTCGGTGCTTTTACTTCAACAAATTGATAACGTCCAATAGCTAAATCTTGAACTGAAATCTGACCTTTTCTATCTGTAATCAGTCCTTTTTGAACGACATCTCCTTGCTCGGTTTGAAGTTCAAATTCAGCGCCTGCAAGTACTGTACCACTATCTTCATCAACTTTTGTCAAGGTTACTAGACTTGTTTTTAATTTATTTGTTTTTGTAACTTCAATTGGTTTTTGTTGATTTTTCACGATTTCAAATTTAATTGGCGTCGCATCTAATTGATAGCTAGTCGGTGCTTTCGTTTCAACAAATTGATAGTTGCCTGGTGTTAAATCATTGACTGCTATCTTCCCGTTTTGATCGCTTACAAGTCCTGTAGAAAGTGTTTTCCCCTGACTATCTTGCAGCTTAAACTCTGCACCAGCTAAACCTTTCTTAGATTGTTCATCGATTTTATTTAAGACTACATTTCCCAAAATTAGTGCATTCGTCTTCTTACTTTCGACAAGTTTATCGCCTACAACTTCAAATACAACCGGTGTTGCATCTAATTCATAGCCTGTTGGTGCTTTAACTTCCACCCATTGATAGTTGCCGATAGCTAGATTTTGAACTGAAATTTTTCCTGTTTGATCTGTTACTAACCCGGTTTTCACTACCGTTCCTTGAGTTGTTTGCAATTCAAATTCAGCGCCTGAAAGAACGGCTCCACTAGCTGCATCAACTTTTATCAATACTGCATTACTTGTTTTTAATTCGTTCGTTTTTACAACTTCCAGAGGTTGTTGCTGATTTTTTATAATCTCAAAAGCAATAGGGGTTGCATCTAGTTTATAGCCTGTTGGTGCCTTGGTCTCAACAAAACTATAGTTTCCTGGTGCTAAAGAATCTACTTGAATTTTACCATCTGCCCCAGTCGTTAGGTCTGTTTTCAAAACATTTCCTTTGTCATCTAGCAAATTAAAGACCGCATTCGCTAGAACACTATTTTGATTGCCGCTATCCACTTTTTTCAAAATAACTGAACCCACTTCTAAATGATTCTCAACGACTACTGGAACTGGAACAGTATCTGTTTCGGTAATGCTCACTGCTTTTTCAGTGGCATCTAAGACATAACCATCCGGCGCTTTTGTTTCAATAACTGTATAATCACCTAATGGCAATACTGAGCTTGATAAAATCCCTGTAGCTGTTGTTGTTCCCGTATAAACCACTTTTTGATTGCTATCACGAATGTCAAATGTCGCACCACTTAATGGTTGCTGATTGGCATCCACTTTACGAATCTCAATTCGACCGTCATATTTTTTAGTTGCCGCAGCTCCAGTATGAACTGTCTGTCCATTAAACGTCGTCTGCATAGTGTTCTCTACTTTGTCGCCCATCTGAACTCTAGTTGCATCCACTCTAAAGACGATTTTGTTTAATTCTTTAACGGGAATATCTTGCAACGTTTTAAAGGTTAAGGTGTTGCCTATCAAAGTATAGTCGAATTTGGCCGCATCTATCGCAATAATTGAATCAAATGTTAAACGACTATCTAATTGATCGACAAATTCAGTCCCAGCAGGAATACTTGCACCACTTAATAACTGCATTTTAAGCGTATAGTCTAATGTTGTATCACCATAATTCATAATTTTTTTATCCACACTTTTGCTGAAGATAAAGTTAGTCGCCGAACTATCAGAAACACGAACAGGTACAGTGCGTGTCTCAGGCGGAACAGAATTTTGTCGGTTGAACGTAACTTGGTTATATTGTACGCCCATATTGGGATCAACTACCTTAGTCCCATATTCAATTAAATAAGTTTCATTTGAGAGAACCCTAAAATCAACAGATAGTTGATTCGTCGCCGGATCAAATTTAACGGGATGTTCATCACTAGCATACTCCATCTTAATTGGACTTCCGGTTACAGGATCCGATGTAAGCACACGAATAATCCGCACATGATTATTCGGTGTACTGTCCCCTACAATACCAGATGTTAAAGCTGGATCTTCGAGGGTTGTTCCTGTTGGAAGAGTATCAACAACATTATAAAAATCTTTCGTTGTCGCTTTAAGTCTTAATTGGAATGTATTGTTAATACTTGACGGAACATCTTTATCTAATAAATAAATACCATTGGCATCTTTTTTCCCTTTTCCCCATTTATCAAAATTAGGTAATGGGCTAACTGGATCTTTTTTAATTTGCAAAGTATCTTGGATTTGTTGACCTGCATAATCTAAGTTTACATCATAACTATCTTGATGATTGTCCCCTTCTCTTAAAAGCGGTGCACCAAATTTAAGTTGGAAATCTCCATAGAATGCATCATTTGGATCAATATTCGTAAAATCAATTGAAATCGTAACAATAAAATCCGTTGCATTGCCTTGCACTGATTCTAGTACAAATGGTGCTGGTAAAACGATATTGCTTAAATCTGTTGATGCATAGACGATGTCTCTTGGAATCATGACAACAATTTTTCCGTTTTCTGGTTTAAGATCGCCGGCATCTGCTGATACTGAAATATCTAGCACAACTTCTCCACGACTAGTGACTGGATTTGGTGAACCGACCATTGTTGTTTGCAGTGATTTTGGTTGAATGCCTGCTGTTGCAACGGTTGGTTTATTTTCTAGTAAGTTGGGTGCATTTTTTGGTTCTTCTTTTGGTTGAACGGTATCTTGAATTGTATTACTTGGTGGTATCGTTGTCTCTGGTTCAGTTACTGGATTTTCTTCATTTGATGGCGCCACCTCTTCTGATGGCACAACGTCAATAGTTATTATTTGGCTCTTTTGTCCATTTTCAGCCTCAAATGAAACTTGATACTGCCCGACTGTTTCCCCACGTAAAGTAAATTGGTTCGCATTTTCATTGGGCGTCTGCGTTAATCCCGTTGGAGTGATGACAACTTGTCCTTGATTCGCTTCACTACCAATAAGATCAAAAATTATATCTTGCCCTTGTTTAAATGTCGTTTCATTAGTCACTGTTGCAATCGAAATCGGCTCTGCTGCTGCATCTCCTTCTGCATGCACTAATCCTGTTGGCATCAAACTTTGTAGTACAAGTAATAACATCACAATATAAATACTGACTTTCTGTTTATTTCTCATTTTTCCAACTCCATTTTTTATTTTTTGTTCCTTCGTTACTAGCTAACTTCACCATAAATCAGTTTTCCGGATAGACTAGCAAGCATCTGTCCAAATTGAGAAGAGTGTTTTTCTCCCGAAACTTTTTCTAATTCTTTCGTTAAGATAACAATGTTTTTTTGAATTTGATCAAATGTCATCGCTATTTTGTGTTCGTCATGATTTTTGGTTGCTCCACTTTTTTCTTGCTCAGTAGCTGTATCTGGTGGTTCTTTAGTTTCCTCAATTGATGAAGAATTTTTATTTGTAGCAGGTGAGGGTTCCATTGTTGTTTCATCCGGTTCATTCGTACGGACTTCTTTCGAGGACTCTTCTACCTGTTGATTTTTGACTTTTCCTTGACCTGTAGTATCAGAGTTTTCTTTTTGTTTTTTATTTTTTTTTATCAGATTTAAATGACCTTCACCTTGAACAACTTTAGAACTTTCATTCAGTTCCTCAGCTCTTACTTTTGGTGTTGCAAAAAGCTGAAATGAAAATAAACTCGTCATTACCATTCCCACAATCATTGATTTTTTCATCTTTTTTCTCCTTTAATGGCAATGACTTTATCTCCAAATTGCTCCCAATCATTAGCTGTCGGCGGATTTTCCCAAATAATTTGCGGACAGTTTAATTTTGTTATTGAAAAATCAGATACATATAACGCTGTATGCGGATATATTTTCCGTTCAACAACAATATTCATATTCTTAAAAGAACGAATGGTTTCAGCAATATAATCGGAGTAGGTTACACCATGAGAAAAATCAACACAGATATAAAAATCATCCTCAATATAGGTGTTTGGAAAATGCATAATCATCGCAAACATATAATCGTAATAAAGTTTAATTTGCTCATTCTCGCCCATCGTTAAAATTTGTTCCTCCACTAAATGGTTTATGAACGCCTTTATTATTTGATGGAAAACCGGATGTGTTTCTTCAAAGAACTGAATCTGATTTTCTGAGATAAATGTTGTTGCAGTAAATGGAAAAATGAAAAAGCTCGTATGAATCTGATTCAATCGCTTCACTAAGTGTTCATATGCCTCTTGTTTTTCTAACTCTGTAATTTGTTCTTTCAATTGAAGCTTGTTCTTTACATCAATTATTAAGTTTTCGGTTATATTAGTTATTTTTAAATTAGTTTCCTCATCGTTTAACTTCAGTGGTAATTCAATCATCTGTTGCGTACTTAAAAATAAAAACAGATAGGCACACTCGTTGTCTACGAATTCTTTAAAAAATCCCTTATCGCCCTCTAAATTTTGTCTTATGCCCCTTAATTTTTCTAATTCCCCAACGGGTACATGAATAAAAGACTTCTTAAGAACACGATGATTTTTAATGCGTAACCATTGAATCGCCAAAAATATTTCTAGTTTAATCTTTTGAGTTGGAGGTATAGATAGGTTAAATGAAGCTACAACATTGTTATAAAGTTGATTGGTCTTTTGATAAATTTCTGCATTAAATGGAAAAGAAAGACCGTTATAAAAATAGTAGTAGACCTCAAATAACACATTTCGTAAGGAACCTTCATCCCCTTCAATCCGATCTTTTTTTAAGCTTAATCCCCAAGGCTTCAAAAAGCGGCTTAATTCTTTTTTTAGAGCATATCCTTTTGATAAGCTCAAAAAGTATTTCTTGGAAAATTTTTCAATGCTGATTGGTGCATCAACTAATTCATGAAATAATTTAAATATTCCAGATTCCATTAAGTATTGTAATCTTAACTGACTGATTTGCTCTTTTGTACTATCATAGCAAATCAAATCTCCTCGTTCATTCACAATAAAATCTGAAGACGCCTCCTTAACTACGTATTCACTATTCAATGTGTCGATGTATTTTTGAACTTTGAATTTTGAAAGCATCAAAAGTTCGCATAATGTATCAATTGACACGATTTGATTTTTCTTTATCTCAAAAATTTTTAACAGATATAACTTATATCTCGCATCTTCTTCAAGTAAACCTTCCATCTCCATGGACATCTCACTATCACCTTTTCTCCAAAATAATCTAATTAACTATTTACAAGTAACTTATCTGCATGTCCATCTATACTTGAATAGTGATAATTAAAACGATTAATAAGTTCTATATCTGCTATTTAGTATACATAAAAAAACAAAATCATCAGACAGTCTTTTTTTACATTTTTTTTTTAGTTTTTTAGTTTTTATTAAAAATCTCACAAATTCTATAAAAAATAACATTTTAACATAACAAAAATACTTGACTACTAAAATTTCAACACTTTATAAAATGTGTGTTACTTCACAAATAATAAAAAAACAAACTCCTATTTACACCCATTTAATAACACCATTACCAAAAACACAAGTATTTACACTTTTAAAACTATATAAACTAAAAAAACTGTTATTTTTGTTTTACCGAAATTAAAAAAATAACATAGAGGTACCCAAATTAAACTGGATACCTCTATGTTATTCGCTATCTATACAATTTATTTATCACAGCATAGTGTTTTGATTGTTTCTGCATAAATTTCTGTAGCCTTATAAAGCTCACTTAAAACCAATCCTTCGTTAACTTGATGAGCTAGGCCAATAGAATCCGGAAAATGGGCACCAAAGGCTACCATATTTTTCATGGTCCGAGCAAATGTAGCCCCACCTGAAACAATGGGTTCAGTTAAATCACCTGTCGCTTCACGATAAACCGACAATAAGGTTTCAATCAGTGCGGTATCTTTGGGAACATATAATGAAGGCACATAGTCAAACTCATGATACTCAAGTTGATAGTCACTAGCAACCTCAGCTAATTTGGTTGCTAGTATCTCTTTATCTATTGTAACAGGAACACGCATATCAATTTTAATCTCAGAAAATGCTGGATTGATTTCAACTAAACCAACATTGAATGTTAACTCACCACTAACTTCATCTTTAATTTCTCCGAAAATACTTGCTCCATTGGCTTCATTTCCAACTTTTTCTGTTAAGAAATCAAGTACTGAATGAGAATATTCTGTTACTAAACCTTGAGCCAGTAAATTAATCGCATTCATTCCCGTATTGGCCAAGCTAGTATGAACTGCTTTTCCAGTAACTGTCACCATATTTCCTTGTAAATCAGACTGGATAGCTTTCTTCGCTAATTGAGCTTGAACCGCTTCAGCTTTATCCCCTTGATAATCTGCTTTTCCTGGAACTACATTAAAGGCATCGCCACAAACTAGCGCTAATTCTGAACTTCCAGCGCCTTTTAACACTACTTGCAAAAGTCCTTTTTCAGCATAAACTAACGGAAATGTGCCATCTGGAACAAAGCCCATTGTTGGTGCTTCTTCCTTTTGATTATAGGCTGCCATACAACGCCAAAGCGTTTCTTCATCTGTTCCAAAAACAAAACGAATCCGCTTATTAAATGTGTATCCTGCATCAACGACTGCTTTAAAGGCATATAAAGATGCGATTGTTGGACCCTTATCATCCTGTGAACCACGACCATAAATGATCCCATCTTTAGTGACAGCATGGAATGGATCAGACTTCCATAAAGCTAAATCTCCTGCTGGAACAACATCTAAATGACACAATACACCAATTAAATCAGCTCCTGATCCATAATCCCCATAGCCATAAAAACCAGCTGGATCAAGATACGTTGTCATCCCTAATTCTTCACAAATTGCCAAGGCTTCTTCCAAACATAACTGAATTCCCTCTCCAAAAGGCGGGTTAGTCAGTCCATCAGATGTATTAAAAGAAGGACAATTAATCAATCGATGCAATGCTTGAATACTCTCTTCATGTAATTCATTTGTTATTTTCATTTTTAAATTCTCCTTTTCAAATCAGCACTACGTTTATTCACCTGTTAATGATACATATTTTAAATTCGGTGAACCGATCTGATATTGAATGTAATCTTTTACATGACTTTTCACCAAGATTGAGTCAGCTTTTTGATATAAAGGTATGATTCCAACGTCATCCATCAAGATTTTTTCAGCTGCTAAATCATTTTGCCATTTCTTAGCTGGATCTCCACTGTCTGTTCCTGTTGCCGCTTGAATCAGTGCATCATATTTAGCGTTAGTATACTTTCCACCGTTGAAAACTGAACCTGATAAGAATAAATTTAAAAAGGCATCTGGATCATTTGCATCAGCACCCCAACCGGATAGCAGCAAACCAAATTGACCTGTATCGCCTAGTTCAATCCGATTTTTAAATGGAACATTTTTGATTTTAATTTTTACGCCATCTAGCTCCTCTTCGATCGAGCTTTGGATAAATTGGCTAACTTTTTTACTCGTTTCATCGTCATCAGTAACTAATTCAATTTCTGTTTTCTCAATACCCAATTCTTTCTTCGCTTCAGACCATAACGTTTTCGCTTTTTTCAAATCATAGTCTAAATAAGAACCTGAAGCTTTACGGAAATCTTCACCTGTTTCACTATTTTTAGCTAAATCTTTTGTGACTAAACCACCTAAAGCAGTTGAACCATTGGCAATAATTTCTGTAACCAAGTCCTTCCGGTTAATCGTCAAAGCAATTGCTTCTCTTAATTTCTCGTTTTTCAAAGCTGGGTGATTTACATGGTCTAATTCTAAATAAACGGATCTTGCTTCTGTTGGTGCTTTAAATTCAGGATCATCAATAAATTGCTTCGCATATTCCCCAGTCAAACGAACTAAATCAATTGTATCGTCTTGATATAAATTAATCCCCGTCGATGTTTCTTTGATTACTTGGTTTGTAACTTTTGTTAAAGCTACATTTTTTTCATCCCAATAATTGGGATTCTTTTCATAATTCCATGAAAGTCCAGTACCATCCCAATCTGTTAAAACAAATGGTCCATTATAAATGGCACGTTCACTATTAGTCCCAAATTTTTCGCCTTCTTTTGTAACGAAAGCTTCATTTTGTGGAAAGAAAGTTCCACGAGTGATACTTGCTAAGAAATTCTCAACTGGTTTTTCTAGTGTCACCTCTAAAGTTAATTTGTCGATTGCTTTAATTCCTAATGTATCCACTGTTGCAGTACCATCCATAATCGCTTGAGCATTTTTAATATCTTTCATAACAAAAGCATAATTTGCTGCTGTTTTAGGATTGACTACCCGTTTCCAACCGTATTCAAAATCCGCTGCTGTTAATTCGGCTTTATTGGACCAAACTAAATCTGGTTTCAATTTAAAGGTATACGTTAATCCATCTGAACTAACAGTTGCTTCGCCATCTGCTAACGCAGGAATTGGATTGCCTTTTTTATCTAAGCGATACAAGCCTTCCATAACTTGATTCAAGGCTGTAAAACTGATACCATCTTGAACCAATGCTGGATCGACTGTTGGTAATTCTGCTGCAATACTTAAATTAAGTACTTGTTCATTTTTTCCGTGTCCTTTATTCTCTGAACTAGAACTGCTACTTTCCGCACTATTTGCTCCTCCACAAGCAGTGAGTACCGCCAAACTTAAAATGGATAAAAATGCAACTTTAACTAATTTTTTCATTTTTTTATTCCTCCTAAAAATATCCTTACTCTATTATATGAAATCCCTATTTAGATACGATTATTACTTTTTCACTATCATACATAAGTATGAAAGAGATTGCAAGGATTTATTTAAAGAAAAAAATCGAGTATTTTTTATGCATTCATTATGTATAAAAATGTTCTCGTATGCATTTCTTATTCCAATGGATTCTCACAGTATTTTCTCATAGTATCTGTTGATTTTTTTCTTTTTTATACAAAAAAAAAAATGATTAAATGAAAGCATCTCATTTAATCATTTTTTGGAAGTTCTAGTTTAAAGTAATCAATTGTCGCTTCTATTTTAAAACCAATTGATTGATATAAATTAAAAGCAATTTGATTGTCACATTCTACTTCTAAATAGATCTTTTTAGTCTGTGTTTGTGATTGCACTTTGATTTCTTGGATAATCATATACAAAACCCTTTTTCCAAAGCCTTTTCCACGCCATTGTGGGTCTACCACAAATCCATAAATCCCGATACTCTCTTCATCTTCATTCAACCTGAAAGTCGCAATGAGTTGATTATCTAATTTGGCTAATTGAATTCTTTCAAGTGAATTGTCTGTTAGTTCATTTGAAAATGTTTCTTTAACCATTCCCATAAGTTGACGGTCTTCCACAGTCGCAGTTGTTAATGCTAGTTGATGTTCTTCCCCTAGTGGCAATGCTCCTAGCAGCTCTCCAACAAAATTCATTCGATATTCACTGAATATGCTGGCTAGATTCAACTTCTCTAAACATTTTATTAGGAATATATCTGTTTGATCGGCAATAAATAAGATTCTTTTTAAAGATTGTTGCTGTGCTGTTTCAATTGCTAGTTGGACCATTTTTTCAAACATGAATTCATCTTCTTCAAAAACAGAAGCGATTTCCATTTCCTCATCATCATAGCAACTAAGCGACAGATATCCTTTTATCGAACCCTTTTCTTCTACTAGAATATGTTGCATATTTGTATTGGCTCTATCTAAAAAGTCTGGATCAAGCTTAAAAAAGAGCTGACTCTTTGTCTTCATTTTATAAATAAAATCTTTAATATGGTTCATTTGTTGATTGCTTAATTCTTGATTCGCAATTAAGTGGATTTCCAAAAGCAGACCTCATTTCTGTAGTTGATTTGTCTTTACATTGGTGTAATTGTATCATAGTCATCATCTTCAACTGGTGGATCAGACGATTCTATCGCAATAATTAATTTATGTGGCAAACAAACACTGGTTTGTCCTGGTTTACTAATCCAACCTGTTTTTACAGCAATCTGGTCTGGACTATTGTCTTCTTTGACTCGAATCTTTGAATCTTTAACTTCAATAATATTATATTGCCCTTTTTTAGGGTAGAGCGTAAACGTTTCTGCATTGTCTTTATCGGACAAATTAATGCGCCTGACTTCTTTTCCATCGATTGAAATCACTGCTACTACTCCACTATCAGCCGACACTTGACTCTGCTGCCACGTAAAAATAGATAGTGGTACAAACGAGAACACCATCAGCAGAATAACTAATACTATATCATATGGGCGAACGAGTCCCAATTGTTTTCTTATTGATTTGATAGGCACCTGATCCCCTTCCTATATTAAACAAAAAAACTGTAGACATAATGCTACAGTTTTTTGGCTAACTTCATTTTAATCTCTTTTGAATTTTTTTTCAAATAATGGACTAACTGATTTGTTTTCATGGATACGTTTGATTGCGTCTCCCATTAAAACACCTACGCTAATCTCAACAATTTTTTCACATTTACGATCATCAGGTAAGTAGATTGAATCGGTTACGATTAATTGTTTGATTGCTGAATCTTGAATACGTTGCAATGCTGGGCCTGATAAAACTGGATGTGTACAACAAGCATAAACTTCAGTAGCACCTGCTGCTTCTAGAGCGCCTGCTGCTAATGTAATTGTACCTGCTGTATCGATCATGTCATCGATTAAGATACATTTTTTGCCTTCAACATTCCCAATAATATTCATTACTTCAGCTACATTTGCTTTAGGACGACGTTTGTCGATAATCGCAATTGGCGCTTTTAAGAATTCTGCTAGTTTACGCGCACGAGTTACCCCACCATGGTCTGGTGAAACAACGACTACGTCTTCATTAGCGATATCATGATTTAAGAAATAGTTCGCTAATAATGGTGCACCCATTAAATGATCTACTGGTAAATCAAAGAATCCTTGGATTTGTGAAGCGTGTAGGTCTAATGTCAAGATACGGTCTGCACCTGCTGCAGTAATCATGTTAGCGACTAATTTAGCAGTAATTGGTTCTCTTGAACGAGCTTTACGATCTTGTCTAGCGTATCCATAGTACGGAATAACTAAGTTAATCGTTTTTGCACTAGCACGTTTTAAAGCATCAATCATAATTAATAACTCCATCAAGTTATCATTTACAGGACTAGAAGTTGATTGAACAATATAAACATGGTCCCCTCGAATACTTTCTTCAATGTTAATTCGAATTTCTCCATCGCTGAATTGATCCACAGATAATTTTCCTAATTCTACTCCTACTTCTTTAGCAATTTTTTCGGCTAAGGGTCTGTTTGAGTTTAACGCAAAAATCTTTAGCTTTGGATCAAAATAATGTTCTGACATAATGGCCTCCACTTTCTATTTTTTAAAATATTTAGTTGTTTTTTCTCACTATTAATACTATGCATTTTTTCACAATAAATCAAGTTAATTCCACTAGATATTAGGAATAATTTAGAATTTTTATCCTTTATGGTTAAAAGTGTCTTGATTTCAGCTGTTTTTCAAGTTGCTATTAGATAATTTATTAATGTGGCAACCGATCGTAGTAATCTGCTTTGTTCTCTTGGCGAGCTCGGGCAATGGCTAAGTTTCCTGTTGGAACATCGTCCGTAATTGTTGAACCAGCAGCAATATAGCTGTTGCTTTCAATCGTAACTGGGGCAATTAAATTTGCATTACACCCAACAAAAACATTATCGCCAACAGTTGCGCGATGTTTATTTTTGCCATCGTAATTCACAAAAATTGTGCCACAACCAACATTGATATTTTTGCCTAAATCAGCGTCACCAACATAGGTTAAATGACCAACTTTTGTATCTTCGGCAAGCGTTGCATTTTTAACCTCAACAAAATTACCAATATGAACACGTTCACCGATTTCACTGTTTGGACGTAAATGACTATAGGGTCCGATATTGCTATCATTTGCCATAACTGATTGTTCAACATTTGAACTAGTCACTCTAATTCGATCGCCTAACTTGCTATCAGAGATTTCAGAATTAGCTCCAATAAAGCAATCTTCTCCGATAATTGTTTGGCCTTTAATTAAAACACCTGCTTCAATTACTGTATCACTACCAATTTGAACATCAACATCAATATAGGTGTTGCTTGGATCAATTAAGGTGACACCATTTTGCATATGCTTACGATTGATACGTTTACGCATAGTGCGACCGGCTTCTGCTAAAGCAATACGATCGTTAACGCCTAGCGCTTCATCAAGATTTTTCATACGATATGCAGCTACTATTTGACCTTCTGATTTTAGAATTTCAATCACGTCTGGCAAGTAGTATTCGCCCTGTGCATTGGCTGTACCAACTTTAGTTAACGCATCAAATAACATTTTATTGTCAAAACAGTAGGTTCCTGTATTGATTTCTTGCACTCGAGCTTCTTCAGAAGTTGCATCTTTTTGTTCAACAATTCTTGTAACAATTCCTAAATCATCACGCAAAACACGACCATAACCAGTTGGATCTTCGGCAACAGCTGTTAAAATAGTTGCTTTTGCACCTTTTTCTTGATGGTAGTCGAATAAATCATTTAGCGTTTCTGATGTTAGTAGCGGCGTATCACCACAGATTACTAGTGTAATTCCTTCTTTATCTTTTAATAAAGCTTCTGCTTGCAACACAGCATGACCAGTTCCTAACTGTTCTTCTTGCAGTGCATATTCTGAACGAGTACCTAGATGTTCTTTGACCTTCTCAGCACCAAATCCAACAATTGTGACAATTCGATCTGATCCTGCTTCTTCAACTTGTCCAACGACATGTTCTACCATTGGTTTGCCTGCTACAGGATGTAAGACTTTATATAATTTTGACTTCATTCGTGAACCTTGACCAGCAGCCAAGATAATCGCATAACGTTGTGTCATAATAGGAACCCCTCTTGTTCAGTTTAGTTTATTCTTTTTAAATTCATATAATTCATTACTTCAACTCTTCTATAATAGCGTAAAAAGAGTGTGTTTTCAAGTTATCTTTCTATTTTATCCTCTACACTAATTGGCGCTACCCTCACTTATTTATTAACTAGACCAATTCACTATACATTAAAAAAAAAAGACTTTTCTCTATCAAAATCAACTACTGATTTTAGAGACAATAGAATAAATGAAAGGCATTATCTAAACTTAAACGAATCTATGTGAACATGATATAGAAAGCTAAGTTTATGTATTGATAAAAAAATGAGTAAATGCATGTTTTTTAAATTCTTATTATTTCAGTAAACTTTTCAAATTATGTTACGCAAGTTGACAGAAAATTATCCATGCAACTTAGTTAGTGCGTTAATCTGATTAAGGTATTCATCAAATTTAAAAAACTTAGGGTCAACGAAACTAGTTATTTCTAAAGAATTTTTAAGTAAAACTATCTACGTGGTTATCATTCTTAAATTCATTTATTTTAATTAAACCCACTTAGCAAGTATTAAGAATCTGCTAAGTGGGTTTGTTTAGTTCTTATACTAAAAATTCGTTATTTAAATACTCAATGATTGACTGCCTTCTTCTAGTATTTCTAATTGACGAATCGTTTCTTCATCTTTAACAATTTTGGCTTTGCCATTCATAATGGTTTCATATAAACCATCATATACTCGACTATAATCGCCAATTTCAGATACTACTTTTTCCTCATGATACGTTCCAGATTCATCTACATAAGTTAATACGCCATAATGCTCTGGCAAGTCAATTCCAAAGTCAGGATTTTCAGGCATATAAAATAGTTTCAAATGCTCTTCTTGACGATCTTTTGTTTGTTTGACAAAGCTACCTTTCTTGCCATAAATAACAAAGCTAGGACGCTCTTTTAAGCGGAAGTAGCTAGATTTAACTGAAACTTTTAACTTATCATAATAAAAATCTAAATCAAAGTAATCATTCATTCGTCCTGCACCAAGCAATTGACGTACATCATAATGAATTGTTTCTGGATTCCCAAAATAAGATAAGACTTGATCGATTGTATGACATCCATGACCATATAAATAACTGCTTTCTTTTGAATAGCTTGCAGTATTTTCAGGTACTTCTGGTCTAAAGTAATCATAGTGCATCTCGACTTCTAATAGTTCGCCTAACACACCACTTTCAATGACCTTTTGCACCGTTAGAAAATCCGAATCATAGCGTCGATTTTGATAACATTGAACCAACAAGTTCTTTTCTTTGGCTAATGCAAATAATTCTTTTGCTTCAGTAGAAGTTTCAGTAAATGGTTTTTCAATTAAGGCATTCTTACCATGCTCTAAAATCATTTTTCCATAGTTATAGTGGGAAGAACTTGGAGTTGTCACGACGACTAATTGAATTTCTGGATCATTAAAAATATCATCAATATCTGTTGTATAATGAACCCCTTCAATCTTATCCCATGCGTGTTTATCGCTACGAGAATAAATCGTTTTGACTTTAATTTTATCTTTTAATTTTGTAGAAAAAGGCAAGTGATAGCGGTTCGTACTCTTTCCATTGGCGATATATGCAATTGTTAACATGTTTGTTCATTCCTCCATCCAAACTTTGGTCAAACTTTCTGTTCACTTCATTATAAGTTATTTTTCTATATTAGAACAGCCAAAAAGATAGATCATTTTTTAGTGCGTCATCGTCAAGTAATCGTACTCTAAATAACAGTAAATGATTTCTGAATTTGATACATTATAGTTAATCCTGTAGCTAAGAAGAAACCTATTTTCAATAATACTTCTACCCGTATAATGAAGTTTCAGTTATTTCATGCAGCACAACTATACATTATAAAAGCAGGTAAAATTACTAAATAACATTCACCCTTCTCTTATTCATAGGTACAACTCACATTAATCAGACTTTTATCAGATAAGCCTAAATAAAAAATAACAATAGAGTATAATCTATTGTTATTTCACCTATTTTCTTGGCCTACTTACTTTGATTTTCTGATGATTCCTTTCTTTAGCATCCCTTTCATTTAGATGTTTCATTTTCTGATTAATTAATTGATTTACTATATGTTGACCAACTACATTCTTACTTTCATTGCCTTCACCAGCATTCAATAAGTTTTTTAGAACATCAATAAAGGTCTTTTTATCAGTCATTTTCATTCACCTTAATTCATTTTATCTGTATAGACATCTCTAGATAAGCGGATAGTTAAAAAGTAGATCTAGTATAGATCCTATAACCTGTTTTTAGAAAAGAAATCCATGAAATCCCTAGTGTTACGTTCAAGCCTACTCCAGCTTTCAACAATTACCGTATCCTCTTCACAAACTACGTCTTTTAACTTATTCAACGCTAGGCAACTGGATTTTGTTCCAGAAATTTTCTCAGTTAAAAATTCATTGCAGTGATACTTTTCTAACATATCAAGCTGTCTATTTAGTTCTTGTGAACAAGTATTCTCTCGTACATAACCATAATTGTAATTCATATCACCACTCCTAGCTTGAACCAAAAAATAACCATCGTTATAGATATATAGATTTTGATATAAATTTTGAGAAAAAACAAACACAAGTTAAAAGGATAAATTAGATTTATCCTTTATCTATGATTAACCAATCAACTGAATCAGCTTCATTTTCCTTCTAAATCTACCAAGCCGTACTTCTTTTGAAAACGACGGATAATTTTTAACCACGAGGGGCTGAATAGCCATAAGAAAAACACATTTGAGAGGGCATGGGCCAAATCAAAATAAAAACTTGCAGCGTACGCTTGAACAAATGCAATCCAATTCAAAGGCTGGATATAAGCCACTACATACCATAGATTCATAATCCAACCGAATAAGAAACCCCAAACAAATCCAAACACGAGACGACTCCACATCTCTTTCAAGATTGACGAATCTTTTAATAGACCAGCTGTAAAACCAACCATCCCCCAGCAAAACATTTGCCACGGCGTCCATGGACCTTGACCAAGAAACATATTTGAAACTAGTGCTGCCGTAGCACCAACAACGAAACCACTTTCACTCCCCAGTACCATTGCCGATACAATAATGACAAAAGTTGTCGGCTGAACGCTTGGAATCATTGCAAACGGAACCCGGCTTGTCGCTGCTATCGCTCCAAGTACTGCAATAAAAACAATCTCTCGTGAACGAATTTTTTTCTTTTCAAAACGGTGATATAACGGCACCATTGTTGCGATTAAGAATAAAAAGCTGACTAGTAAATAATATTTATCACTGATAGCTACAGACAAAGTTAACATGACAATCAGAAAAAATAGCAATCCCCATAAATTCTGTTTAACTTTCCACATATGGAATCACATCCTCCCACGTCAAAGCTCGTGGCAGTTCCCTACGCACTAAACGATTAATCGCTGTTGTGTAAAAGAAATTATCACTAAAGAAATCATGAACCAATCCCTCTGAAAGAATCTTCCCATCGAATAACAGCGCTGCACGCGTGCCATAAGAAGCGGCAAATTCCATATCATGAGTTGCCATGACAATAGTGGTACCTGCTTCTTTTAACCTTGTTAACACTATTGACAAATGATGTTTCCGAACAGGATCTAACCCTTTTGTCGGTTCATCCAATAAAAGAATCTCTGGTTTTGACAATAAGGCTAAACCTAGTGCGACTAGTTGCTGCTCGCCACCACTACAATCTAAAGGATGTCTTCTAGTAACGTGTTCTATCTCTAGCTCCTTTAGCATCTCGTTTGCTACTTGTTCAGGCTGACTTAAATTAAGTTGTAAACTACGTTGATAAAATTCATCAAAAACCGTATCATAGGCAAAATGATACGCGGGATTTTGAGAGACATATCCAATTCGTTCATAACGTCTTTTTAATGCAATTTTCGTTAAGTTCTCTCCATTAAAGGTTACCTTGCCTCTTCGAGGATTCAGTAATCCTGCTACTATCATTAAAAAAGTTGATTTTCCTGTTCCATTTTTCCCGACAATCCCAATCCATTCACCTTTTTCAGCAGAAAAATTCAGTTCTCTTAAAATAAAGTGCCCATTCTTCTCATATTGAAAAGCAATTGCTTTTGCTACTAAAAAATCCTGTTTCTTCTCTTTTTCCCCCTCTTGTTTCTGTTTCATTTCAGCTGACAAATCACTTCGTAAGGCAGGTAATTGCCGCTGACCTGCTAGCACCGAAAAAGGCAGATACTCCGATTGAATTTCCAAGAATAAACGTGGAATTTGCGGAATAAATAACCGCTTGCTAGCAGTTTGCCATAATTGCTTAATCGCTGTTATCGGCTGGCTATTTTCAATAATTTTTCCTTGATCCATCACAACTAATCTTGTTGCTAGCGGGATCACTTCGTCTAGTCGATGCTCGCTCATAACAATAGTTATACCAAGTTCTTCATGAATTCTTTTTAATAATCCTAAGAAATCTCGTGTAGCAATCGGATCAAGTTGTGCAGTCGGTTCATCTAAAACTAATAGTTTAGGTTGAAGAATCAAGACGGCTGCCAAATTTACTAACTGTTTTTGTCCGCCAGAAAGGGTATGAATCGATTGCTGTAATAAGTCTTGAAAGCCTAGAAAACTGATTAATTCTGCAATTCTTTTCTCAATCGTTTTAGGAGGACAACCAATATTTTCTAATGAAAAGGCTAATTCACTCATGACATTATCCATCACAATTTGATTTTCTGGGTTTTGAAAAACCATTCCGACTTCCGTTGCTGATCGACTATCAGATAGATTCTGATACAACTCATCTTGGTAAAGTAAACTACCTGTTCGTTGACCAATTGGCCATAATTCTTTTTTCAAATGACGCAACAAAGTTGTTTTTCCACTTCCAGAAGAACCAGCTAATACTAAAAAATCACCTTCTTCAATTACTAAAGAATTCATAACTAAGGCTGCTGCCTTTTCTTCCGGATAGGTAAAGCTTAAATCCTTTATTTCTGCCAATGCCACCATACTAATTCCCTCCCTTCCAAAATAAGCGGATAACTTACAAATAACAGCGTTAAAACCAATAACAACTGATTCTGGATTAGCGTTAAGCCTAGTGTTCCTAGTTCAGGATAAATTTGTAACTCACCAAATCCATTTAATTTGCCAACAATACAACTAATCAAAATAACAGAACCAAAAATCAAACTAAGAATGTCTCGCATATCAAATCGATACCTTAGATACGTGCTACGTTTTTTCACACCATATCCCCGAGCTTCCATCGAATCTGCAGTTTGCAAGGCTTCTTCTAAGGAACAGACTAGTAAAATCTGAACCAAACGCATCCCACTATGGGCTCGGGTTTTGATTTTTCCAGTTTCCATCTGAATTCCACGTGTTTTCTGAATTGCTGTTATGGTGGTTAATCGCCGAATAAATAACGGTACAAAACGAATCGTAATCATAGTTAACAAGGCGACTTGTGGCGATATTCTTGAAAATAAATAGAGGAATTTATGACTGGTGATTACACTATTGTAAGAAATAAAAATAATCAATAAACAACTAAAAGATAAGGCCATCAATATACCATAAACTACGGCTTCTAGCGTAATTGGATTTCGACCCAAATAGAATAAAAAATGACTACCACGATGATTCAGTAATGGATTAATAATGGCAATTGCTGAGATAAAAAACCATGACCCTTGCAACATTTTTCGCATTTTTTCGCCGTTTTTTTGGCAAAGATTATAGGCAACTAAAATAAGTAGCTCGCAAATTAAAAACACCGGATGCAAAAATAGCATGCTTAACAAGATAACACCGATATAATAACAAAAACTAGTAACTGGATGAACTGAATTTAATGCTGTCTGCACTTCTCCACTCCTTTCTTTAAGTATTTTTTCTTGAATTTTTTTATAGAAAAGCTTCAAATAAAATAGACAACTATTTTATTTGAAGCATAAATTGTGATAAACGCACTAAAATTAAACTTGATTAATTTTTTTCTTTTTCATACCATACCAAGGAAATAAACCAACTAAAACAGCGCTAAATCCAATCAAAGTAATCGCTGTACCAAACTCGTTCGTTTCACCTGTTTTTGGGAAAACCTTTGACTCACTCACTGCTACTTTTGGATAATTTGTTTGATTTCCATTATCTGAATCGGATTTATTTGTCTCCTTCACAACAGTCGGTTCAGTAATCACTGGCTTTTCCGATATTACTGGATTCGGATTCGGGTCTGGGTCTGGATTTGGTATAGGTTTTGGATCTGGTGTTGGTGTTGGGTCCGGCTTTGGATCTGGTATCGGATCTGGGTCCGGCATCGGGTCTGGATTTGGATTTGGATTCGGATCTGGGTCTGGATCCGGCACAATAGGCACATCTACTAATTGTGGCACTGGATTATTCACAAAGTCATAAATAGAAATAAATTCTGCACCTTGATCATACATTTTATATTGTGCTAAAGCATATGAAGCTTGTTCTAAAGCCATTCCATTACTTCCTGTATCCGTTAATAACCATTTAAATCCACCATCATCAACACGATACGTCATTAAAGCCTCAATTGCATTGTGACTTTTCGTAAATCTTGGATCAGTTGGATCATTTTCAGTCATTGTTATTCCCATAATCGCTTGCGCAATTGAATTTGAGTTCTCGTTCGACCAGCCTTTAAAACCACCTGAATCTAACTGAACAGTAGATAAATAATTGATACTATCATCTATCGCATCCATAACTCCTGGCAAATCTTGATATTTTGCTAAGGCAGACATAGCCATTCCAGTAATATCAATATCACTTGCTGAACCAAAAAGAGCCCAACCGCCATCTGATTTTTGTAAGCTAACTAATTTTACAACTAACTCTTCAATAGAAAAAACCGCATCAGCTGGGACATCATACTCTTTTGTTTGTAAAGCTAAAAGACCATATATGATTGCATTTGTACCGTTGTTTATTACGTTCATACGGTACAACTCTTCAACCAAATTCTTATGTTCATTGGCTTCAGGAATATTTGTTGGATCTCCACCAACAGATACTACACCAATAATTGTTCGCTCATAATCTGTTGCTGAAAGACGATCCGTCGTATTCAAATATGTGACGATTTGATTATAATAGTCTTGACGCAATTCTTTACTTGCGGGTGTATTTGATCTAGCGACAGCAAGAGCTTCCCAGTCAGAGCTAATAGCTCCATCCGATAACATTTTTGCAGTTGCTCCATCAATTGCTTCGTCTAATGTTGCTGCATAAGCTGCACTTACAGGGGCTGCCACCAAATTAACCATTAACGTGATTGTCGCAAAAATCGTCATCAATTTTTGTTTCATATTTTTCACTTCATTCTCCTCCAAATCCTATTTAGAAACACAAAAACAGACATCCAATAATTATAAAAGGACAACTAGAAATAGACTCATCCTAAAAAAGAAACGATTGTGTTTTGCTTTATCCGATGAATTATAGTAACCTACCGGCACCAAGAGAGCTATCCTCACTCAAATTCAGCCTACTTTCTTACCTTCTCGAATGATAAACTATTCAGTGGCATTTGAGATTTCAGCATTTTGACAGTAGATTGAGGCTGTCGAGGATTTCCACCTCTTTCCCTGATTCCTAATACATGTCATTTTTATACTTTCTAGCACTCATTATAGGTAAATTTTTTAAGAGATACAAGCTCCGCTTTAGTAAAGCAGAAAATTATACTCTTTTACTTTTCATAAAACAATTACTTCCTCACTTAATTCGTAGCATTTACATACTTCCTCTGAATAAACATTTACCAAAATAAACAACAAAAGAACTTAAAGATAGGGCTTTCCCCTTTCAATTTTAAGTTCTACTTTTTTCTTTTCATTGGAAAATGTCAAAAATATGCTACTTTTTTATACCTGCGGCGCTCCCACATCTTTCCCCATATTTTCGGTGTACAACCAGTCAATACTATCTCCAACTTGCACTGAATACTGAGCAGCTCCGTAACTTGGAAAGACACCATTCACCCGGTATAGCCAACCACTTTCCGCTCCCTTATCAAATTCATACAAATTGTTAATTCCAGCCACATATGAGCCTCCACGAATTCCTACTTGAATCCCGTTATCCCGACAATATTTAGATAGAATATCCATGACGCTTTGGCCTTCACTGATTGTCACTTGCTGTGAACTAACCACGTAACTACTTGAATTAGCTACGGTTCCTCTAATGGAGAAACGGACTTCCTTTTTAGGCTCCGGTGTTGGTTTAACTTCTGGCTCTGGTTGAGGTGCTTCTGGTTGAGCTGGTGTACTTGGCGGTACAGTTGGCTCATCTTTTGCTTCTACCACTGGACGCTGTGGCATATCACTATTAGGTGTCACAGTCGTTGCTTGATTCTGATTATCCTGACTCGCTTCGGTCGTACTTGAAGTCGCCTTATCCTTATCTTGCTGTGTTAATTGAGTTTCTGTGGCTACTTCTTTAGAGCTTTCTGCAAGACTCTCACTCTTTTTTTCTAAACTTCCACTTACTTTTTCCTGTTCTTTTTCTACTTTATCTATTTTTTTAGAATCTATCTTTGGCTCTGCTTTAACTACTTTTTTCTCTGCCTGAGTTTTGGTTTCACTAGTATTAGACGTCGCTACTTGCGCAAATTTACTATTTAAAAATGCACCACCAAAAGTGAGTACTGTTAATAATGAAATAACTGCTATCTGAATTTTCCGTTTTTTCACAAGGTTCCCTCCAACTGAACGATTCCATTTTCTCTTCTTCATTTCTACCCATAAATTGACTAAAAGGTTCCTCACTCACTCTTTATCCGCATTTAGTTTAGAGTCTATGGAAACTTCCTACTTTGAGACTCTTTGATTATAGAGAAATCTCTTCAGGAATACAACTAGGAAACCAAACTTGTTTTATCCTTTAATACATAAGCCACATCCTTTTAATTTGAATGCTTAATTCGTTTTCACATGCAAAAGATTTTATTTCTAGCGACTGTACCAATTTTTCCACGATAGGAAGAGTAGCGACGAGATTTTCGAGTGAATGAATTTACTTGTATCTTCAATTTTTGAATGAACCGCTGAGCCTTCTTTTTATTCACAAAGTATAGCCACTTTGTCTTTTTTGTACTCTTGTACAACTTTCAATTTGAATTCAAAACTAGATTTTCCCATAAAAATACCGACCTCCAAATGTTAGATTTTTGGTCTAACTTTTTGGGGTCGGTACATTACTTGAACTCAACAAGAGAGGCATTTTTTAAGGTATCTCACTTTTTTAATTTCGTTTCAATCCACTCTAAAACCGTTTGAATATAATAATCCCAGAACTCCCAATTATGAGTTCCCTGTGCTTCAATCCAACTAGAGTCAAAATCTAAATCCGCTAACTGCTTAGAAAATTTCACATTATAGTGATAAAGAAAATCTTCCCTTCCGCAGATTTGAAGAATTTCTGGAACATTCGATTGTCCCTTCACTTGATTCATTAAATAAACTAAGTCACTCTGACTGCCTTCCAATTCTTCCAATGAACCGAAAATCCTTGTAAACTCTCGGTTACGACTAGCATCATCTTTCCATAGTCCTACCAAATCAACTGCGCCAGAGATTGAGGCAATCCCAGCAAATTTCTCGGGATAATTCAGCCCCCATTTTAACGCACCATAACCGCCCATCGACAAACCTGCTACAAACGTTTCTTCTTTCTTTTGTGAGATTGGAAACCAACGCTGAATTAATGCTGGCAACTCCTCTGATAAAAAGGTCCAATAAGCTCCACCCTCTACCATATCTGCATAAAAACTACGCTGAACTTGCGGCATAACAATTGCGATAGCCATTTTATTTGCATAGCGAGCAATCGAACTATTTTGTAACCAAGAGGTATCATCGTCAGATAAACCATGCAATAAATACAATACAGGCAAACGGCCTTCAAATTCCTCCGGTAAAATAACATGAAATGATGTCCGAATATCCAATACTTTTGACGAAAAACTGCTTGAAAGAACTGCCACTATCATTCACTCCCCTATTCATTTACTAAATTGTATTCGATGAAACGGAATCGCCACGAATCAAACTTGTATATATCAACTCATCCTCAGTTGGTTCTCCATGGATTAAATCTAATAACTTACTGGCTGCAACTGAACCCCATTTGTGTTTAGAATATTCAATCGTGGCCAGACTAGGTGTTAAAAACTCACTAACCGTCGTATGGTCAAATCCGACTAAATCAATTTCTTTTCCAATTGATAAATCAGTTTTAGCAAAATATTTATACATTCCAATGGCCATTTCATCATTTAATGAAAAAACCGCTACTGGCTCTTGATATTCTGCATGTATTTTAGCTGCTGCTAACTGCCCAGCTTGTTCCGTGAAATCTCCTTGAATAATCTTGTAAGGCGTATTTTCACGTTCCAATTCCAGCTCACAAGCTTTTTGACGCTCCCGACTATCGTGAGAATCCACCGGTCCAGTCAACAAATAAAAAGGTCTTTGACTTTTGTATTTTAAATAATCAATCGCCAATGTCGCACCAGCTTTATTATCTAACAGAACTTTCCGAATGTTTTTGTGTGGCAATTCACGATCCAGCACAACAATCTGATGTCCTCGTTTAGCATAACGCATAATCTCTTCATCAGAAAAGGTCGAATCTAAAATAATTGCTCCATCAATCATGCGCTCTGGCAAAAATAGATGAGATTTATCGCCACAACAGACAATCATTTCATATCCTTTTGCAAATAAAGTATCCATAACACCTTCTAATAATTGCCCATAAAACGAACCGCCATAATTCGTTAAATAAACGCCAATGATGTTCGTCTGTTGCCTTTTTAAGGTACGAGCTGCCATGTTTGGCACATAATGAAGCTCATCAGCAATGGCTGTGATTCTTTTTCTCGTTGCTTCTGTGACTTTAGGACTGCCATTTAAAGCATACGAGACTGTTGATATCGACACACCCGCTTTTTTCGCAATGTCCTTAATTCCTACCATTATGCTTTCCTCCTACCTTTTTTTATTTATTTTTACACCTAAACCCGAATCTTCTTTCGGTAATTATACCATTCCACGATCCTTCAAACAACGAAAGTTCGGAACGTTTCTTCTCCGATTTTGGTTTATTTTAAGATCGATCACATTGATTTAAACAAATACACACAATTCTCATTCGACAACTGTGTGTATCCGCAAGTTTGTTTTATTATACGTAAATATCGATTCGATTTCCTTGTTTCAACGCAGCTTCTACTAGGTTATGCTCAATCATAGAAGCACCTTCACGATAACGATTCTTCCCAAGCTCAACAGGAATTTCAATTCCATTTATCTGAACCTTTCGTTGCACTTGTTCGTTTACATGATAATGAATTTCCACTGGTTGTCCTAACAGATGATAATGGAAGATTAGACCATCCATTTCTGTTGTCATAATTGGATCAAAAATTACATGCGTAGCATCTTGACGAATTCCTAAACCATTGGAAATCAGTTGATTCATATAAATTCCCGGTCCACTAGAATAAATCCGCCAACCGCCTTTAACTGCAACTTCTCCCGTTTTTAATTGCCCGAATCTTTCTTGCGCTTGATAGCGATCTCTAAAGTCCCCATCTGAGCTACTAAAGTAAGCATTGCTTTGTCTAAACTTCGCGTTAGGAACTACATCCCGGATTTGCACGGGGTTCACAATCGACAAACCACGCCAAACTTCATCACCTTTGCCTAATTTAGCCATTGCTTCAATAAAACGAATATGAGCATGAACATACTGCAAGCCAACTTCACGACCAAAGTTAGCCGCCTGTTCCCCGCGCTTAAAGTTCGTACTAACGCCTCCATGGTACGTTGCTGGACGATTCATTAAACGCACACCGTCTGGATGATATAGCTCTTTTTGAATCACTTGATAATGAGCATCTGCTTCTTCAGGCGTTAACAACTCACCAATCATACTTCGCGTCATTGGCAATAAACGATATTGAATCCCTGTTTTTGTATCAGTCGGATGAATCATTAATTCAACTTCTGTTGGATTCTCCATATAAACAAAGCCGGGAATGACATCCGTTGCTAGCATGTATTTTTTAAAGTCTTTTTCAATTCCAGCTACTAAATGAGTTAATTCCTCTGCTAAATCTGGCACCACTTCTTGCAAAACTTCCGCTAATTGTTTCAAGACCTGATACGTCAACGCTACTGTCCAACTACTTGCCATATTCTTTTTCAAATTACTATCATAAGGCTGTAACGTATCATCCCAATCCCCATCTCCATAGCAAGATAAATACGTGCCTACTAAGAAATTAGTACGAATATAGTCGATTTCTTTTCTAAGATGCTCCAATAATGAAGCTGTATACGTTGTCTTTTGATTCGTTTCGCGATCCGCATAAGGAATCTGGTCTGCCAAAATGGAAAAATCATTGGTTCGTTTCAAATAATCCCCAACCACTTTCAAAGGCCAAACAATGATATCTCCATGACTTTCCTCCGCCTTCACTTCTTCGTAACGATCAAACATAAACCATTGAGGCCAATTGCCATCATTTTCAAATTGATTCGCAAATAAAGTTTGAATAATCTCTTTTACGACTTCAGTTTGATTGGTCGCAAAGAAATACTCCACTGGACCTTGGGAGACATCTCTAGTTCCCCAAGCGGCACCACCATACTGCTCTAAACCATGAGGAACTAGATAATGAACCAGCATATTATGAGTGTACCACCAGGCAAGTGTATTTAAACGAGCAACTTCACGTTGAATCTCAGGGTTTTCATGGTACAGTTCAAAGTAATTCATCACTTCTCCTAGATGCTGTGTGTAGCGATCTACTGCTGCCATAAATGACTCCATTGTTGCATCATAAGCCTCACCCGTCGTTGTTCCTTGAATCTTAATTCCGAAAGAGGTCGTTGCTGCGATTTCTAAAATCACTAATGATTCTGAAGCATCTATCTCATCCGTTTCCAAAAAGAAGGCATCTTCCTGCAACTGAAAATCTGCTTGTACGACTTCTAAATAATAGGTTAAATCAGGATATTTTTCTGCCATTGTCGAATCTTTTTCAGCTTTAACTGTCAGCAGATTCCCTTCTCTCGTTAATTTGAATGGTACTTTATATTCATTTTCATTCATTGTAATTTGATTGGTAACTAGATAGCGATAGGATTTTCCACTTTCGCTAACTACGTCTAACTGAATTTTCGGTGCATCAACAGTCGTATAATTCGTCACGATTAACATATCGTCTTGTAATTTGTAATACCATTTTCCATAGTTAAAGCCCATTTCAAATGCAGCAGGCATCGCCAATAGTTGATACTTTCCATCTAATTCTACATAAATCCGTTGTCCTGAAGTCTTCAACACATTTAATGCATTCCGAGCATTACTCATTAGCTTATTCATCGAAGTATTGCCTAAAACCACTTGCGCATTAAACAAACCATACATATAAGAGGTTGTCGTTAAGATTTCTTCGTTTATCTTTAAATGCGCCCCGCTAAATAAAATATGTCCATGAGGACGTTCCACAAGTTGTTCTTTTTCTTTCAAGACAACATGGGCTTGTCCATCTGTAAAAAAAGATAACAATTGATTTTCACTATATTCCTCTTCCTGTCGATTTGGAAAATAACGTCGAATGTCTTTTTCTGTAAAGGCTTCGGTTTGCAGCACCTTACCAAATTGCGCGGCTTTTTTGATAAGTGGCTGTTGACTGAATATCGGTGGATTTTCAAGTTGTAACTGTTCCCATGCGTCATCCACTTCCATTTGATAGTCAATTTCTGTCAGCGCTGTTGGATGATTTTCTTGTGCCAGTCCATAAAAGACTATTTGTTGCGGCTGTTCCTCTGTCAACTGAATTTTTCCAGATTGCAATGCCGTGTATGCCATTTCATATTGGTAAACTTCATTGGCTAAAGTCAGTTGACTTAATATTGCTGGCTGGTTGCTTTCTTTATAAGACAAGCCAAAAAATTGAAATCCATCAGTAGAATAACCCTGTGCTTTAGTTAAACTCCCTTGCTGTAAATAAGGAAATTGATTGTTTGCTTGTGGTTGATTCTGCCTTGAACAGACGACAAAACCTTTCACAGCATCTTCAAATACTGCGTGATCGATATATTGTCCCACGTAGGCTTCATTTGATTGTAGCGCACCAATTCCAGCTAGCCCAACATCTTGTCCATAAATAACATCAACTAGGAGACCCGCGCCACTTAATTCAATTGACCAAAACCAAATACCTTCTGTTGCCAAACTAAAGATTACTGTATAAGATACGCCTGCCACTTCACCTAACCACTTCAACTGATTCTGATTGCTTCCCGTGTAAAAGGTACTCGTAGAAGCTATCCCCAGTAAAGGAAAATAACGAATTCCATCTGCGTTAAACACTCGCAAATACAAATTATTCATAGAACCATCAAGAATATTGGTTTGGACTTGGTTGTACATTGTTTCGCCATGAGTGATATCAAAAATATCCCCACTTTTTAAAAATCTAAATGCTGTTTTACCAGCTTGTAATTGGATATAATTCTGCGTATTTCCCATGATAAATTCCTCTTTTTCCTTAATTTATGAATGTAAAACTAGTTTTTAATAACCCATCATCGTGACTACTTGGACCCACCATTACATGGAACTCACCTGTATCGCTCTTAAAACTGAGATCTTGATGAACGTAACACAATTCATTTTCTGATAACGTAAAAGTAATCACTTGTTCTTCATTTGCAGCTAGCTCAATTTTTTGATAGCCTTTTAACTCTTTTACCGGTCGAACAACTTCTCCAACTACATCACGAATATAAAGTTGAACAATTTCTTTTCCTATTATATTTCCTGTATTTTTAACTGTTACGTGAATCTTCAAAGTTTCAGATGGTGTTAATTTTGTTGTTGAAATCTGTAAATCTGAATACGAAAAACTTGTATAACTTAAGCCAAAACCAAATGGATACAAAGCCTCATTAGGAATGTCTAGATACTTAGATACATATTTTTCATCTGCTGAACGACCTACTTCTGGACGTCCGGTGTTATCAGGATTGTAGTAAACTGGCACTTGTCCAACATTGTAAGGAAACGACATGCTTAATTTGGCAGAAGGGTTGATTGCTCCCATTAAAATATTGGCTAGTGCATTCCCTCCCTCTGTTCCAGGGAACCAAGCTTCTACAATCGCCGCTACTTCTGTTGACTGACTAAGTTCGCTAATATCTAGTGGGCGACCATTAAATAACGTCACAACAATTGGCTTTCCTAATTTTTTCAGTTGCTTAAATAAATCTAACTGAACTTGTGGCAAATGAATATCGCTACGGCTCGCTGCCTCACCACTCATATCTGAATTTTCCCCTAGCGCTAGAATGATCACATCTGCAGCTTCCGCTATTTCAAGTGCCTCCGCTACTTCTGTCTGACTTCCTGCAGTTAATACCTCGCATCCTTTAGCAATCATCAACTGTTCAACTGGTACATATTTTCTTAAACCTTCTGCTAAAGAAATCGCTTTTTCAGACTCACCTTGCCATGACCAAGCACCTAAAATATCCTTTGATTCAGCTCCTGGTCCGATTAACGCAATTTTTTGCTGCGATGCCAGAGGCAAGATTCCCGAATTTTTCAGCAAGACAATGGATTCTTCTGCTGCCTTTCTAGCACTTTCACGATGGGCGTCACTTAAAACCAACTCCTGTTCTCGCTGCACGTCTGCTCCACGATAAGGATTTTCAAACAAACCTAAGTCATTTTTTAAATTCAAAATTCGTAGAACCGCTTCATCTACTAAGTTTTCTGCAATCTCACCGGCTTCAAGTGCATCTTCCAAATGATTCAGATAACACATCGTCATCATTTCAATATCAACACCCGCTTTTAAAGCCAGTATCGCCGCTTCTTTCTCATCACTTGCAACGCCATGAGGAACTAGCTCTTTCACTGCACCCCAGTCTGAGATTAAGACACCATCAAAGTTCCATTCTTTTCTTAACAAATCACGCATTAGCCATTGATTGGCTGTCGCAGGAACACCATCTACTGTATTAAAGGCTGTCATCACTAGCTTCGCACCTTCATTTAAGGCCGCTTGATAACCAGGAAGATAGGCCTCACGTAGTTGGCGTTCTGACATATTCACCGTGTTGTATTCTCGTCCCGCAACTGGTGCGCCATATGCCGCAAAATGTTTCACACATGCTGCAACTCGTTCCACATCTAGGGTCAAATCAGTCCCTTGATACCCACGAACAAAAGCTTTTGCCAACTCTGCATTTAGAAAAGCATCCTCACCAGTAGACTCCATTACGCGTCCCCAGCGTGGATCACGAACTAAATCAACCATTGGTGAAAATGTCACATGTAATCCTGAAACTGCTGATTCCAAAGCTGAAATTCTAGCTGTTTCCTCAGCCAATGCTGTATTCCACGAACTTCCTAAAGCTAAAGGAATAGGGAAAATTGTTTTATAGCCATGAATTACATCTGCCATAAAAATTAACGGAATTCCCAAACGGTTTTTAGCTAGATACTTTTTTTGTGTCTGAATCACATCTGCTGCTCCAGAAATCCCTAGAACTGTTCCAGCATTATCAATCATTTCTTCTGTTAAGCCCATCTCTTCGATTGGTCCAGTTACTGCATCCAAATCAATATAAAATCCCGCTGCTAGCTGCAATAGCTGATTAATCTTTTCTTGACGGGTCATTTTTGCTAGTAAGTCTTGCAATTCTACTGCTCTCATTAAAAACTGCCTCCAAATTCACTGTCATTTATTTCAAACCAGATACATTAAATCCTTGTAAAATATATTTTTGGAACATCATGAAAATAATAATAATCGGAATCACCATAAAGGTTGAACCCGCCATTTGTAGCGCATAATCATTGCCATGTTGACCTTTTAATAACGATAATCCAACAGATAAAGTATAGAATTTTTCATCATTGGCAATAATCAACGGCCACATAAATGAGTTCCAGCCACCAATAAACGTTAAAATTCCTTGAACCGCTAGAATCGGCTTAGAAATCGGTAAAATAATTCGTGTAAAAATATAAAATTCACTAGCGCCATCTAAACGAGCTGCCTCAATAATCTCATCAGAAATCGTCGACATAAACTGTCTAAATAAGAAAATCCCAAAAGCCCCAACTAACCCAGGTAAGATAATTCCGGCTAAAGTGTTGGTTAATCCAGCTAAATTTAATAACAAATACACAGGAATCATTGTAACTTGTCCCGGAATCATCATCGTTGCTAAAACTAACATAAAGTACTTTTCCTTGCCTTTAAAATTAAACTTAGCAAAGCCATAGCCTGCCATCGCATTTAAAAATAAACCAAAGAATGAAAACGCCGTAATGTATAAAGTGTTTTTCAAATACACAGCAAAGTTCATATCTCGGAATAACTTAATAAAATTATCTAATGTAAAATTCTTAGGAAAGATGCTTGGATTTAGCTGCATAATCTCAGAATTGGTCTTAAAAGAAGAAAGGATCATCCAAATAAATGGGACAAAGGTAATCAATCCCCAGACGGCTAAAAATAGTCCTACTAATAGTTTTTGTCTTTTTTGTCTTGCTTGATAGTTGTTCATCTGCTTGCTCCTTTCATCTGACTACATTTGATTGTCGCTATTTCTTCGTTGCATTCTGAATTGCAATAAAGTAATCACGATAATAGCAATAAATAACAAGAACGACCCTGCGGCTGCATAACCAAATTTGCTTAATTGGAATCCATTACGATAAATAAATAACGCCACACTCGTTGTACTATCCAATGGTCCGCCTTTCGTCATAACAAACGGCTCCTCGAAGAATTGCAACCAACCAATCATCGTTGTAATTGTCACAAAAAAGATTGAAAAACGAAGCATTGGTACTGTAATATAACGCAATTGGTTCCAGCGACTAGCTCCATCTAGCTGAGCAGCTTCATAATATGCTTGAGGAATTCCTTGCAACGCTGCTAAAAAGATAATCATATTAATCCCAATCGAACGCCACAACGCAAGGATGACCAAAGAAACTTTCGCAACAATCGGATCTTGTAGCCATGGGATTGGTCCAATATGAACAAATGACAACACATGATTAATCAAACCAATACTCGGATTAAATAAGTACGTCCAAACAACGGCTACAGCTACCACATTTGTAATCGAAGGTGTATAAAAAACTAAGCGCATAAAAGCGAAAAAACGATTATTCCCAAAGTTGATTAATAACGCAATTGCTAGTGAGAAAATAATCACTAATGGCACACCTAAAACAACATAAAAAATCGTGTTCCCAATGGATTTCAGGAAAATCGGATCACTTAAAATATTCTTATAGTTATCAAATCCAATAAAACTAATTCGAGACCAATTAGCTAATCCTGCCAAATTAATATCTGTAAAACTAATGACAAGTGCAATCACAATTGGAAATAAGGAAAATAAAGCGAGTAAAACTAAGGACGGTCCAACAAAGAAATATGGTATTTTTTTATTCAAATAGGCTCTCATAACTTTCCCCTTCTTTTTAAAATCTAGGTAATTTAGTGAAAGAAAGGTAGTCAGTCTAAAAACAACTTGGCTACCTTTCAATCATCCATTACTTACCTAAAAGTGTTTTTGTTTGATCATTCAATTCATTCATTTGTTTTTGAACATCGGCACCATTTCCATAGATTTGTTCCCATGATTTCAAGTAATTTTGACTAATTTCTTCCCATTCTTTCATCATTGGCATTGGTTCTGAATTTTGCAACTGTTCCCCAAAGATTGAGATCATTTTGTCATCGGCTAGAATTGGATCTTCCCATGATTTATGTGAAGTTGGTAATGAATTTGAATTTTTGAAGAAGGTTAATTGATTTTCTGGACGTGCTAAGAATTCAATTAATTTCATGGCATTTTTTTCATTTTTGCTACTTTCAAAGACTGCTAAGTTGGCACCACCTGTGCTAGACATATTGTTTTCTTTTTTCGGTAAAACGGCAGTTGCCCATTTGCCTTCAATATCTGGCGCATTTTCAGTGATCGCATTAATCATCCATGGACCGCTGATAAACATCGGAACAATCCCCGTACCACCAAAGGTTTGTGAAATATCTAGACCTAAATCAGCTTTGGGTGCGCTACCATTTTGAATAAACTTATCTAAATAAGAAACAGCTTCAACAAATGGTTTTTTATCAAATAATGGTGTTCCGTTTTTATCAAATAATTCTGAACCATTTTGTCTAGCAAACATAAATGCTGATGTTGGTTCAGCTAAATCAGCACCAAAACCATACATGTCTTTTCCTCGGTCAGCTAATTTAGTTGCAGCATCAGATAACTCTTCCCAAGTTGCTGGTGCTTTATCGTAGCCAACTTCTTTCAGTAAATCTGTTCGATAATATAACGCACGGGTTTCAGTATACCAAGGGACTGCATAGTATTTATCATCGAATTTAGTCGTAGTAACAGATCCATCGAAGAAGTTCTCAGATTTTAAATTTTTCTCAGAATCAATGTAAGAAGAAATATCTTTTAGCGCTCCAGCATCCACAAATTCTGCCATCCAAGTTGTTCCCATTTGAACAACATCAGGTCCTTCTCCAGACGCAACAGCTGTTAGTAATTTATCATGTGAAGCTGACCAAGGAATGCTTTGAATATCAACTTTAACACCGCTCTCTTTTTCAAAATCATTAAGAATCGGTTGAATCTCTTTACTGCCGTCTCCCATATACCAAAATGTCACTTTATCACTATCTGTTGCTTTTTTACTATCGTCTTTTCCTGAAGAACATCCTGCCAATAATCCTACTGATACAAGCGCTATCGAACTAATAAGTGCAATTTTCTTTTTCATATTCATTTTCTTCTTACCTCCAAATTTCTGTATTTTTTAAAAAATAGAAACGTTTCGACAAATTGATTATATATTTTTTTGCAATCGTTTGCAAGTTTTTTATTTATATTTTTCAAAACAGCTTTGAATCAACCTTTTGTTATTTAAAATAATTAAAACCCAAAACAATAATAGCGCTTACTAGAAACGTTTCTATTTACTTAGAATTTCTTATCCCCTTAACTAAATCAAACTTAAATTCTAACTGTACATTAAGTTTAGAAACCGCTATACTTTTCATATAAATCGTTTACTTAGAAAGGATGTTTTTTATGTCAACACACCAACCAGAAAATTATTGGGTTGAAAAATTAGACTTACTCCCACATTCAGAAGGTGGCTACTTTAAAGAGATGTTCCATTCTGCTGAACAATTTCAAACGGAGGATCAACGTTTACGCCATCATTATTCAAGTATTTATTTTTTATTAAATCAAGAAAGTCCCTCTCATTTTCATCGTTTAAAATCCGATGAAATTTGGTATTATCACACTGGATCACCGTTATCCGTTCATTTATTGCATCCCGATGGACGTTATGAAGAAATTCAATTAGGACTTGATGGTGAGGCTGGACAAGTATTACAAGCTGTAGTTCCTAAAAATGTTATTTTTGGTTCAAGTATTGAAAACAATGGCGATTATGCCTTAGTCAGTTGCATGGTTTCACCAGGATTTGACTATCAAGACTTTGAATTATTTACAAAAGCTCAGTTATTAAAAGATTATCCTGCTCATCATGAAATTATTGAAAAATTAGCCTATGAAACAATTCCAGTTGCGGAATAATAACATTATGTAAAACGATAAATTTTAGAATCCATGCTCTTCATTTATTCAAAAAATAGTCTTGTATTCTTAATTAAGAATGCAAGACTATTTTGATGTTTAACTTTCCATATAAATTCCTTCAATAACAAGTATTTCTGTAATAAATAAAACAATCGCTTTTTTAGAATAATAAGTCAGGATATTCTCCTTTTAAATTATGTATTTTTGTTTAACTCCTGTATATCATGTCAAACATATTCGACATGGTTTAAGCTTTATTTGACACTAAGTAATCTAAACTTGACAGAAAAAGACCATTGACTATCTAAAGAATAAAGACGCTCCATTGACGGAAACGCCTTTTAACCAACTTTTTTGGCTGAATTAAATACTATTTTGTTTCTTATAATTTAGGCAAATATAAAATCTTACTTAACGAAAAACCAAATGATACTCTCCGTCATCTGTGCTGTCTAAGTATTGATAGAGAATCAATTCTAGAATTGCAATCATTGAGATATGAGATGTAATTTCCATCTTATTTAAAAATAATTCATCTGTAAATACATAAAAATTCAAATCGCTCATATTCTGAACAACGTTATTATCTGCACCGGTAATCGAGACAATTAAAGGTCGAATTTCTTTTTTCACATACTGCATCAATTGAATCCATTCTTCATCCTTGCCTTGATAGGTGAGAATAAAAATAATATCTTGAGGAGTAATCTGTTTTTGCACAACTTTACGCATCGCTTGATCGTCAGGAAAGACTACTAAAAATCCTGCAGCGACAAATAAATACTTTACATAATGCATTAGCTGCTTATTCATGCCTTTGGCAAATAAGTAAATAATCGGTTTCTTGCGCAAATATGCCGCCACCAGATCTAGCTTTTTTGTATCAATCACTCGTACAGATTCGTTAATATTTTTTAAGTACTCTTCACGGTAATCTTTTTGAGAAACCACGAAAGGGCTTGGCTTTTCTTCAGTCTTTTGATTGAGCAGTGTGTATTTGGCAACAGTTGTGAATTCACTATATCCAGAGAAACCAATCTTCCGAACAAATCGTAAAAAGGTCGTTGTTGAAACAAAACAATCATCAGAGACTTCTCGAATGCTTTTATTTTTAATCGCGTTTAAATTCTTCACTACATAGTCAAAGAGAAGGTGCTCGTTTTTCGTTAATTCTGCGACATGCGGATTTACTACTTCAAAAAAATCCATCCTTCTCCCCTACTTCCCTTCTGGAATACTTTGCGCAATACAGTGAATGTTCCCACCACCAAGTAAAATTTCTCTTGCTGGCACGCCGATAATTTGTCTATCTGGATAGATTTCCTTTAATTGTGCTTCTGCTAGCAAATCATTTTTATCATCAAATAAGGGATAGATAATTCCTTGATTAGCCGTATAATAGCTTACATACGTTGCGGTTAAGCGATCTCCGGGAAAACGAGGCAACATTCCATTAACCGAGTCTACTCCCTGACTTTCCTCAGTTGTGATATACATAGGTTCAGGCATTAGCATCTTATGAATTAATAATTTGCGCCCTTTAGCATCTGTTGCATTTTTCAATACTTCATATGCCGCATGAGAAATATCATATTGTGGGTCACTTTGATCTTCTGTCCAAGTTAAGACAACTTCTCCTGGTCGAACAACGTTTAAAATATTGTCAATATCCCCATTGGTTTCATCTAAAAAATAACCCTGATTGATCCAAATAATTTTTTCAACATGACAGTAAGCTTTTAAAACAACCTCAATCTCAGACTTTGAAAGCTGACCATTACGTCCTTCCGATAGCAAAACTTCTTCTGTCGTAAATAAAGTACCTTCGCCGTCTACGTGAATCGAACAGCCTTCTAAAACAAAATCTGGCAATGAATAGTAATCAAGTTGATTGAACTCGCAAACTTTTGCGGCAATTAAATCATCTTGATCCCACGGGAAATAAAGCCCGTCTAACAAGCCACCCCACGCATTAAAGCGCCAATCAACTCCACGAACTTCCTTGTGTTGATTCATCACATAAGCGGGGCCAACGTCTTTCATCCAAGCATCATTATTGCTCATCTCTACCACTCGAATGGGATTTGGTAAGGCACTTCGAGCATGTTGGTATTGTTTTGCTGAAACCAGCATTGTAACAGGTTCAAAAGTGGCAATCGCCTTAGCCACTGCCCCATATGCAACTTGCGCTGGTTTGCCACCATTCCGCCAATTATCGGCGCGTTCTGGCCAAATCATATACGTTTCTTGATGAGGTTCAAACTCACCAGGCATCCAAAAACCATCTGCTTGAGGCGTTCCTTTTGACAACTTCATAACCTTATACACTCCTTTTATGTAAACCTAACTGCTTAAATATATCAGAAAATTTATAAATAGACTAGCAATCCCCCTTCAAAAAACGAAGGCTGGCTAAATCAATCATTTAGCACAACCTTTCGCAACCTTTTACGCGGTAATCACTGTTCCAGTCTCTGCTTCTAATAAATTTTTGATATTTTTCAATGATGTTATCACTGCTTTTCCTTTAGGATTTTCCTTAACAAAAGCAATGGCTGCTTCAACTTTAGGCAACATGCTTCCTGGTGCAAATTGATTTTGTTCACTATACATTTCCATGTCTGCAACTGTTACTTGCATCAGCTCTTTTTGATCGGGTTGGTTGTAGTTAATCGCTACATGATCCACCCCAGTTAGAATCACTAACATATCCGCTTTGACTAAAACAGCAATCTTTTCAGAAGCAAAATCCTTATCGATTACTGCTTCAACACCTTGATAAGAACCATTGCGAATGACAACAGGGATTCCTCCTCCGCCACCAGCAATCGTAATCACACCACTTTCTACCAATTGTTGAATAACTGGATATTCAACGATATCAATTGGTTTTGGTGAGGGAACCACTTTACGGTATCCACGACCCGCATCTTCTTTAAAGATAGCTGTTGATTTAGCTTGCTCTGCTTGTGCTTCTTCTAATGTTAGAAATGGACCAATGGGCTTGCTCGGTGCTTGAAAAGCCGGATCATCTTCACTAACAACTACTTGCGTTAACACCGTCACCGCTGATTTCTGAATATTGCGTTTCTTCAATTCATCAACTAATGCATTTTCTAACCAATAGCTGATACTTCCTTGCGTCATAGCTACTGCTGTGTCTAAAGGCATTGCAGGATTTTCAGCGCTTGAACCTAATTGCTGTTGTAATAATAAATTTCCAACTTGTGGACCATTTCCATGAGAAATAATTAACTCATGACCAGCTTCAACAAAGTCAGCTAAATAATAGGATGTTTCCGCTAACGCTTTTTGTTGCGCTTGGGCACTGGCATCATCTGTTAAAATAGCATTTCCGCCTAATGCAACGACAATTCTCTTCTTCATTTTCTCGCTCCTTATTTTGGCACTTGTTGAGTAATACAGTGAACATTACCCCCACCAAGTAAAATTTCTCTTGCTGCAACACCCACAACTTTACGATCTGGATAAAGTTCTTGTAACAAATTAATTGCTTTTTGATCGTTAGGATCATCGAACAACGGGACAATTACCCCACCATTAGCTGTATAATAATTCGCATAGCTTGCCGCCAAACGATCGCCCATTTCTCTAGGAAGTGTACCATCAACAGCGTCTACACCTTGACTTTCAGCATTCGTAATTAAGATTGGTTTTGGTACGTGTAATTTATGCACCTTTAATTTGCGACCTTTTGCATCAGTTTCAGATTCTAGAATTTCCAAACATTCTCTAGAAATCTCATATTGCGGATCCGTTTCATCATCTGTCCAAGCTAACACAACTTCTCCTGGCTTCACAATATTGATGATATTATCCACATGCCCATTGGTTTCATCCAAATAAATTCCACGTTTTAGCCAAATGATTTTTTCTAATGACAAATATTCTTTTAACACTTGTTCAATTTGCTCTTTTGATAATTGAGAATTACGTCCTTCAGAAAGTAAACATTCTTCAGTTGTGATCAACGTTCCTTCGCCATCCACATGAATCGAACCGCCTTCTAAGACAAAATCGTTTAAACGATAGCGATCTTTAAATTCAACTTCGCAGATTTTTTGTGCTACTTGATCGTCCTTATCCCACGGAAAATAAAGTCCGTCGACTAAACCACCCCACGAATTAAAGGCCCAATCAACCCCACGAATCACACCATCTTCATTCTTGACAAATGTTGGACCGCAATCACGAACCCAGGCATCATCATTATCCACTTCAATAACACGAACGCCATCTGGTAACATATGACGCGCATTATCATATTGCGCTGGTGAAACACCCACAGTAACTGGCTCAAACTCATGAATCGCAACTGCGACATCGACAAACGTTTTTTGTGCTGGTTTTCCACCATTGCGCCAGTTATCTGGACGTTCTGGCCATAAAATATAAACACCTTGGTGTGGTTCAAATTCTCCTGGCATACGGAATCCATCTTTTTTGGGTGAGCTATCAATTGTTTTCATCTTTTCTTCTTCCTTTCCAATTTAAGTGAATTATTTATTTTTAAGATACAATCTCGCCATTAACCATTGTTAAAACCGATTGTGTTTGACTTATTTTTTCAGTTGTTGCAATTAAAATAGTTGTATCAGCTTTTACATAACAACATTCCTTCATCTAACGACTTCAATTGAAGCAATTCGTTACGAATCAAAATAACAGACAAGACAAATGCAATTATATCCGCTACAGGCTGACTATGCCATACTCCATCAACACCATATACATTTGAAAATAAGAACATTAAAGGGATGGCTAAAATCAAAAAGCGTGAAACGCCTAAAATAATTGACAATTTAATCTTATCAATCGCTTGAAAATAACCAGACATGATATTGGAAGTTAGACCGAATGCTGAACAGCCAATCATAATAAATGCATTATGTGAAGTTACGGCTACTAGTTATTGATCACCACCGGCAAACAACTCAATCATATTCGTTGAAAATACAGCAAACAATCCCGTTAAAACAGCAACAATAATAAAATTACTGCTGATGCTAATATTGATTAATTCTAAAAGACGGTTTTTCAATTTAGCACCATAATTGTAACTAGCGATTGGTTGCATGCCGTTTGTTAATGCTGTTGTGACTAGATTTAGATTATAGAAGATATAGCCGTTGATAATACCAAATGAAGCCACATCCGTACTAGTTCCTAGCTTTCCTAGCAACACATTGACAACCCACGTAAAGATAAAGCTTGAGATTTGCACAATGAAGAAGGGCAGACCAATAATCAACATATTTTTCATATCAGGGAGGTTCATTTTCATACTCAATCGAATACGAAATCCGGTTTTTCCGACTAAGAAATACACGATTGCCAAAAACCAAACACCGATAGATAAAGCGTAGTAAATCGCAACACTGACAATTCCTAGATTGGCAACTATCACCCCGTAATACAGTTCAACAATTGCAATCACAGAAGCGAGAGTCATTAGAAAAGTTGCAATAATCGGTTTTTCATCTACTCGAACCATATAACAGAGCAATTGACCAATCACGCTAAAAGGAAAACCAATCATAAATATCTGAATAAACGTTGTTGAATGATCTAAAATATCGGGCGTTGCGCCTAATAAACTAGCGACACTACTAGCATTTAAACCAATAACGACAGCTACAATTACCGTAATAATGGTAGTTAACCAAAATCCTTCAGAGAAAATCCGATGCGCCTCAGCTTTTTTGTCTTCACCTAATTTAATCGCTGACATGGTACTTATCCCAATTCCGAAGGCCCCACCTAGCGCTAAACTAAGCAATTCCAACGGCATAATAATACTAACCGTCGCTAAACCTAATGCTCCTAAACCATTGCCAATAATGACACCTTCAATCATCACCATAATGGCTTGGGCAAATACCCCGATTAACGTGCTAGCGCCATATTTTAGAAATAAGCTTTTAATCGGCTTACCCCCTAGTTCGCCTTCAGCAACTTCGATTGTTTCCATACTATCATTCATCTGTTTATCCTCTCTTTCTCAAGGATAGCGAAATTTATTTCTGAGAACCTTTTTTACCAGCAAAATGAATACATAATTCGCCAACAATAACTGAGATAATCGTTCCAATAAGGACAGGAATTTTCTCACCATATTCGCTACTAGCCAATGGAATCGTTGAAAAGAATAACGTAATAATCAATAAAGCGAGTGGCACATAGGCAATAATTCTTAGCAAAGTTGGACCACCGGGAACTTTAAATGGACGTTCTGTATCTGGATCAATTTTGCGTAATTTTAGGAATGCTGGGAACATCATAATATATGAAAGTAACAATGCCACTACATTTAATGAGAAGAAGGCCCAGAAAATATTTTCATTTGGAATAAATGGTGCAGCAATAACTAAGACAGAAGCTACAATTCCATTCATCATTGAAGCGCCAATTGGCATTTGGTTTTTAGGATTTTCCTTAGCAAAAACAGCTGGCATATCATGATTTTTGGCTGCATAAAAGGCTACATAGTTTACACCTAATGCCCATGAAATCAGATTTGCTGCTAAGGTATACATAAATAACAAACCAATAATCACAACAAATGGATTAACACCGCCAACTAAAAGGATAAAGCTATCAATTAAACCACCTGAAGTTGATAGTTGATCGGCAGGGACTGCAGCACCCATTCCAAAGGCTGCAAACAAGTAGAAGAAGGCAATTAAAATTCCGCCATAAATAATTGCTTGAGGAATTTGTTTCTTAGGATTTTCCATATCGCTCGCTAACGTTGTGACTACTTCAAAGCCTAAAAAGTTAAATAAAATAACAGATATAAAGGATAAACTCTTTAAATCAAACTTAGGTAATAACGCAGCACCTGAGAAATCATTTGCCATCCCAACGGTAACTGCATGATAAATTCCTAACACACCTAAACAAAGCATAATCGATACTTTAGCGAAGGCTGCCAGATTTAGAATCCATTTGCTGTCGCTGACTGGGTAACAGCTGATTGCGGTTACAAGCCAGATAAAAATTAATTGAGCAATAATCAATATCGGTTTATTTAAAGATAACCCAAAAATCTGAGTCATTACTTCAGTGAATAGAACCGCCAAACTCGCCATCCATATAGGGAAATTCAACCAATAAAACCAAGCGACGCGTCCGCCCCAACGACGACCAAAAGCCATCTTGACCCAATCATAGATTCCACCATCACCTGTGTAGGTAGTTCCTAGCTCCGCTGAAATTAATCCATAAGGTAGGAAGAATAAGATTAATAGTGAGCCCCACCAGAAAAATTGAGACGAACCGATTGCTGCAGCAGGGGCAGCAGATTCAACAACAAGAATAACAACGACTGCCATTAAAACTGCGTCAAACAAACGAAATTTCTTTTTTTCTTTCATGTTTTATACGCACCTTTCAATTGTGAATAAGAGCAATAGCTGAAAAAGAGGAAACCCGATTATGTCAAGCGAAAGGTAAAATGTCCTAAACCTTAAGCTCACATTAATGCAAGCTTTTCCTTCGTAAAAACTTGCATTAATGTGACCGTATTTGGTAAAATGAGTGTTAAGCTGCTCGTTCAGCTTCGTATTCTTCGAGTGTTTTTCCGATGCTGCGAAGATATCTTTTGAAAGACTCTAGTTTCCACGGGTGAGATTGTGGGGGAATATACTGGCGTCTTTCTTTTTTTTGCTCTGGAATCGGGTCAAACTCTGTTGAATAGTCGTCATGTTCTTTCAGTCTCCTTGTTGTGTATATTTTTTCAGCGATATTTACATAGATTTCGCCGTTAAAGGATTCGATAACGAGGGCTTTTGATCCGCGTGTAAAGTACTGATCTTCGCTACCCTCCGTCGGTAAATAGTAGTTATTTTGATACCGAATGTGATGCCCACTATCGATTTTTCTATTTGCGACTCGTGCTAATAATAAATTCATCTCTGATTTCGTAGGTGCCTTCTCATAGATTGATTCCTTCGTCTTATTACCAAACTTCCTGTTAAATGATTGAATCCATTTTGTTAAAAAATGATTGGCTTCCACAATAGATTGGATCCCTGCTAATTCTAAATCTACAGGAAGTCGTGATTGAACCGTGCCGTTTAATCGTTCTACACGGCCTTTCGCTTGTGGAATAGAGGAGGTACGAATGTCAATACCGAGTTGATGGCAGGCAAAACCAAATTGCGTGAAGGTATCTTCCTCAACGACTTTCTTGGTTTTGGATTGATAGTCAAAAACGGTTCGTTTATCGGTTAAAAAAGCTAAAGGAATCCCTCGGTTACGGAGGATCTGATGGAGCACATGATAATAGCCATTGAGCGTTTCTTGCGTGTCGAAATACCCACCAACGATATCCCCAGAAGCGTCATCAATCGCTAAGTGAAGATGGGTGACGTCGTTCCCGAACCAATTGTATGAACTGGCATCCATTTGAATCAGCTCTCCTTGGTATTTTTTCCTAGAGCGGCTAGGATGGATTTTTTCGGGTGAAGCCAGTTGATCTTCGGCTCTTGGAAGCAGTGGATTATCAAGCTTTGTCTTTGCTTTCATTGATTGTGCTTTGATTCGAGCTTTTATTTTTTTTCGTGTCTTTCTTTGTGTTTTAGGTGAGATAATATTCGCTAGGTATAAAATATTTCGAATCGTTGTATCGGTGTAACAGATCGCATAATCCTCCTTTAATATTTCAGTAAAGTGCTTCACATTCGGTTTTATATTAAACTGTTGATAAAGCCCAATGATTTGTTTTTTTACATCCTCCGGTACGGCATGCATCTGTTTTTTTCCTCTATTGCCGTGTGAAAAAACAGCCTTTCCTCCTTCTTGATATTTTTGGATTAATCGATTGACTTGTCTGATCGAGAGATCTAGTTCAACACAAGCTCTCTTCTTATCTTTTCTTTTTTCTGTGACAGCTTTTATTACGTTATATTTCTTATCTTCATTCATTGTTAGTATTATCCTTTTCATGGTTTGATTTTATCACGAAGGGACATTTTGTGCTTCGATTACATTAAGACATTATCATGTTCGAACGATAATAGCTGAAAAAGAGGAAACCCGATTAATATGTGTCTCGCTCTTTTCCATTAAACTGTTTAGTTAAGCTTTTTTAGTTTGATTCGATAACAGCATTTCTCAACATTAATTCAAATTCTGCATCATATTTAAGCGCTACTGCTTCACTTGCATAATTTAAATGAGGATTTAAGAAATAAACTAATAATGCACGCATTGCTGTTAAACGATTGCCAGCTTCATCTAATACAACTGAATAAGGCGCATCTAAAACTTCATCTGTCACTTCTTCACCACGAGTTGCAGGTAAACAATGTAAGAATTTCACAGTTGGTGCAGCCATATCAATCATCCCTTTGTTGACTTGATATTTAGGATAGAAAGTAGCCATACGTTCTGCTTCTGATAATTCTGCTTCATATAAACCATACCAAACATCTGTATAAATGAAATCAGCATCGGTTAATGCTTCTTTTGCATCTTCAGTGATTAACACGCTACCGCCAGAAAGTTCTGCATTTTTACGACCAATTGCTACTGTTTCTTCTTTAATTTGAAAACCTTTAGGACCATATTGCACAAAATTCATGCCCATTTTTGTTGCCATAAACATTGTTGAAACACATACTTGAGTGGCATCCCCAACAAAAACAATTTTACAATCGCTTAGTTTTTTTCCTGCTGGAAGATGTTCAGTCATAGTAATGATATCTCCTAACTCTTGTGTTGGGTGATTGTAATCACTCATCCCATTAATAACTGGAATCGTTGCATTGTCCGCTAACTCTACAACTGTATGATGACGTTCAACACGAGCCATTAAGATATCAACTAAACGAGAAAGTACACGAGCTGTGTCGCCAACTGATTCATGTCCGCCTAATTGAATTTGACCTGGTGCTAAATATTGAGCATGTCCACCAAGTTGAGTCATTGCTGTTTCAAATGAAACACGGGTACGAGTTGAAGATTGTTCAAAAATCATGCCTAACGTTTTATCTTTTAATAGTGGAGGATAATAGCCATCTTTAATTGATTCTTTTAATTTTAAACCTAATTGAATTAAATAATCGATTTCTGCTTGTGTAAAATTAGTTGTGTCGATAAAATCTCTTTTTGTCATTTGTTTTTCCACCTATCATTTTTATTTGATTTGTCGAATCCTCGAGTATTCTTTTGACACGTTAAGCATACCTTTCTCAACTATTTTTTTAAAGAGTTTACAGCGCTTTCATACCTAAGCAGAGTGAGATGTATTTTGTTACATTTAGTGAAACAGGTTACATAGGATTCAGAAATTAATAGATTCAATCCACAAAAAGAGAGACAAATCATTAGCTGACTTGTCTCTCTTGCATATTATATATCGACTTCTATTTCTTCACTTGATAATAATTTCCTGGGCTTACATGAATCGTTTTGTCGCGAATATCGACTTCATCCACACACAATAACGAAGAGTAATCATCAATCATCCGGTTGCCACTAAATGTTGACTCTGCAAACACCGTTACACCGACTAGTTCAGCTTCAAACTCATCAATCAAACTCTTCATTCCATTAACCGTTCCGCCACCCTTCATAAAGTCATCCACGATTAATACTCGTGAACCACGTTTCAGGCTACGTTTTGACAACTCCATTTTTTCAACACGTTCTGATGAACCAGACACATAGTTGATACTAACTGTTGAACCTTCTGTAATTTTTGAGTCACGACGCACAATAACAAAAGGAACATTTAGATAGCTAGAAACAGCCTGTGCAATTGGCACACCTTTTGTAGCAACAGTCATAACCGCATCGATTTTTTCATTTAAGTATTGCGTTGCGATAATTTTACCAACTTGACGCAAGACACTTGGCTCACCTAACAAATCTGATAAATAAACATATCCACCTGGAAGTAGGCGATCTTGTTCAGATAAACGAATGCACATTTCTTTCACAAATTCATCTGCTTCAACTTTATCAATTTCAGGAATAAATTTTACACCACCAGCTGCACCAGGAACTGTCTCTAACGTTCCAGTACCACGTTCTCTAAACGTTTTTTTCACAATGGTTAAATCTTCACTGATTGAAGACTTTGCTGAATCATAGCGATTAGCAAAATAAGTCAAAGAAACTAATGTATGGGGTCTTTCTAATAAATAACGTGTCATATCAATTAAGCGTTCACTTCTTTTTACCTTCAAAATTGTCACCTCTTTATTTTAATTTTAGTCTAGAATTTTTCACTTTCCTTATTATAATCGTTTTTCACGAAAAAAGGTAGTTAATTCTTTTAAAAACAGTTAAATTGTTCGTTTTTATTATATTTTTCTCATAAAAAAAGAGGAGAATTTTCGGATTCCCCCCTTTTTTGACTAATTTATTTAATTCGGCTAGTCTTTTTTCTAAAAAGTGACAATAATTTTCCAATCATACCACTAAAAATAAAGATGACAATAAAAATTAACGTAATTGTTGCTCCTGGTGGTGTGCCTAATTCATAAGAAGTCGTTAATCCACCAAACATGCCAATCAATCCTACAACCACACCCATTAACATGACTAAATTAAAGCTTTTAGATAAACGCATAGCAATCGCCGCTGGTAAAATCATAATTGCAGAGACTAATAACGCACCAGCAATCGGCATAATCACAGCAATGGTGATCCCTGTGATAACGTTAAACAATAGTGACATAAAACGCACAGGTAACCCCGCTGTAAAAGCTGTATCTTCATCAAAAGTTAACACATACATTGGCTTTCTAAATAAGAAAAACAGAAGAACAATGATTGTAAACAAAACGGCCAATAAATAAACTTGTTCTTGGCTAATCGTTACAATCGAGCCAAATAAATATTGCTGAATACTAGAAGTACCACTTCCTTCATCTAAACTCATCAAAACTAACGCAATCGATAAACCTGCTGACATTAAAACCGCAATTGAAACTTCTGAATAAGTTTTATAGATACTTCGGATATATTCAATGACTACTGCAGCAATCACTACAATAATTAATGTGGTTACAGTCGGATTTACATTTACAAACATTCCTAAAGCCACTCCGGCTAAGGAAATATGTGACAATGTATCTGCCATTAAAGATTGTCTACGCAAAACTAAGAATAAGCCTAATAATGGCGCAATAACGGCAATTAAGAACGAGGCTTGGAAGGCATGTTGCATGAATTCATGGCGAAACATCTCCACGGCGAATCCTCCTTTCGCACTAACTGAATATGACGATCAGCATAGTCTTTTATATCTTCGTGATCATGAGTTACCATCAGAATTCCTTTCCCATGAACCTCACTATTATGACGCAATAATTTATAGAAATCAGCACGTGCTTCAACATCCATCCCAGTAGTTGGCTCATCTAGCACAAACAAATCTGGGTCCGTTGCAAAAATTCGAGCTAGACAAATCCGTTGCTTTTGTCCACCAGATAATTCACCGACTTTTTTATGGCGCATATCCCACATACCTACAGACTGCAATGCCCGTTCAACATGTTCATGATCTTCAGGAGTCAAACGTTTAAACCAGCGTCCTCTTTGATAACGTCCAGAACGAACCAGTTCAATCACTGTGCTAGGAAATCCCGCATTAAACGAAGCTACTTGTTGAGGAATATAGCCGATACTTAATTTTTCACCTTGAACATTTACTGGTGAAATAGTTGCTACACCTTTATCTGGCTTTAATAATCCTAAGACATTTCTTAAAAGAGTTGATTTTGCTGCGCCATTTTCACCTGTTAGCATCACAAATTCACCAGGATCAACATTAAAAGATATATTTTCTAAAACAGGTTCATCATCATAATAAAATGTTAACTCTTTGACATCAATATAATGCAAGTCTAACTCTCCCTTTCAATAATTTATTTCATTTTTTAGACGTTTAAACAACACTTCACTATACGCCAAAATTCATTTAAATAAAAGAATAAACTATTTTATCGATTTTTGTAATGCTGCCAGATTCGATTCCATCACTCGAATATAATCAACACCTTTATCCTGTTCTTCTTTAGTAATGCCTTCAATTGGACTAAGCACTTCAAGCGCTGCCCCTGTTTCATTAGCTAATGTTCGTGCAATTTTTGGTGAAGCCGTTTCTTCAAAGTAAATAACTTTCACATCATTATCCTTTACAAAATCATTTAATTCAGCTAACTTAGCTGGACTAGGTTCTTGATCTGGTGATAAACCAGCGATAGCGACTTGTTTTAAATCATAACGATTGGCTAAATAAGCAAAAGCTGAATGTTGCGTCACAAATGTACGATTTTCAGCATCCTTTAAACCATTTACGAATTTTTGATTCAACGCCTCTAACTTCTCATTATAAGCATCTGCATTTTTTTCATACATTACTTTATTTGCTGGATCAGCCTTAATTACTCCTGCTTTGATTGCATTTACTTCTTCTTGCGCTAATACTGGATCTAACCAAACATGAGGATCATGGGCATGAGAGTGATCGTCATGGCCTTCTTCATCGTGATCGTGATCTTCAGCGCCATCCAGTAATTTAATTTCCTTACTTGCATCAATCACCACAGTTTTCTTTGTATCAACATTCTTCAAAACGCTGGCTACCCACGTTTCCATTTCCTCACTATTGTAAACAAATACGTCAGAATCAGCAATCTTAGCAATATCCTTAGCACTTGGTTCATAATCATGCGGTTCTGTTCCAGCCTTCATTAGTACTGAAACCTCCGCTTGATCGCCAGTTACATTTCGAGCAAAATCATACATTGGATAAAAAGTCGTTACTACTTGCAATTTAGTGCTATCTTTTGCTTCATTATTATTAGAGCCACAACCAACCATTACTAAAATAATTCCTAAAGTCAATGCAATTAAACTTAATTTGTTTCTTTGTTTCATCGATAAATTCCTCCTATAATTAACGGCAACTATTGAATGTCGAAATTAATTGCAACAGCCTTCCTCCACAAAGGATGGATTTCCCAGTTAAACAATTCCATTCAAATAAGTACACAAGCTAACAAATAAATTAGGTTATTTCGCACAAATCGTAACCATTACTATTTGCTTGCATAATGTAGCTTATCATTAACCGAAAGTATCGTCAAGCGAAAACCAATAAAGTTTATTAAATTTATTGGTTTACTAAAAAATCTACCTAAGAATAACTAAATTCTTAGGTAGATTTTCTTATTTCATTACCAAACTCTCACCATTCGTTGCAATTACTTCTTGATACCAATTAAAACTTTTCTTTTTATAACGAGCCAAACTCCCTGAACCATCGTCATTACGATCCACATAAATAAAACCATAACGTTTACGCAATTCAGCTGTCGTAAAGCTAACAAGATCAATACAACCCCATGACGTATAGCCCATTACCTCAACGCCATCTTCAATTGCTTCACTAACTTGAACTAAATGGTCCCGCATATAATCAATACGATAATCATCTAGAACGGTTTTCGTACCATCTTCCAATTCAACTAATTCATCAACCGCACCTAGCCCATTTTCAACAATAAAGACTGGTTTTTGATAACGATCAGCTAAACAGTTTAGATAATAGCGCAAGCCTTCTGGGTCAATTTGCCAGCCCCATTCACTTGCTTTTAGATACGGATTAGGCACGCCGCCAAGAATATTGCCTTCACCTGCCTCAATCGTTTTGTCAACAGACTCGCACGTACTCATATAGTAGCTAAATGAAATAAAATCCACTGTTGCTTTCAATGCTGCTGTATCTTCGGGAGTCATGATTAATTCAATTCCATTTTCTTTAAAGAAGCGTTTGGCATAAGCCGGGTATGCACCCCGAACTTGAATATCTGAAAAGAAGAAATTTTCTCGTTCTGTTGCCATTGCCGCTAAAACATCTGCTGGTGCAGGGGTCAACGGATAAACAGGCATCCCTAAAATCATACAACCAATCTGAGCTGTTGGAATAATCTCATGGCATGCTTGAACCGCTTTGGCGCTAGCAACTAATTCATGATGAATAGCTTGATATAAGTCTTGTTTAGATAATTCATCTTTCGGCGTATGGATGCCACCACTTAAGAATGGCGCATGAGTAATTGAATTGATCTCATTAAACGTTAACCAGTATTTTATTTTATCTTGATAGCGTGTAAAAACTGTTTTTGCATAATGTTCAAAGAAATCAATCATTTGACGACTACGCCAGCCATCATAAGTCCTTGCCAAATGTAATGGTGTTTCATAATGTGACAACGTCACTAAAGGCTCCATTCCATACTTATGACACTCATCAAATACACGATCATAGAAAGCCAATCCTGCTTCATTTGGTTCTAACTCATCACCTTGTGGGAAAATTCGTGACCATGCAATGGATAAACGGAAAGTTTTAAAACCCATCTCGGCAAATAAACGAATATCCTCTTGATAACGATGATAAAAATCAATCCCAACTAACTTTAAATTATCTTCCGTTGGCAACTTCGTTGGCGCTTCACGCCAGCCCTTTGGAGCAACATCTTGAACACTCAAACCTTTGCCATCTTCATCGTAAGCACCTTCACATTGGTTAGCCGCAACTGCGCCGCCCCATAAAAAATCTTTTGGAAAATTCATTTTTCTTCCTCCTTAAACAACATAAATTAATGTCTCTTGACTTTCAGTCTCACTGATTTCTTTGACAACAACATCAATAAAATTCGGTGTATTTGTCACAATAATCGGTGTCACACAGTCATAACCTGCTGCTTTCACTTGATCAAAATCAACCGTTAAAATTGGTTGCCCTTTTTTGACAACATCCCCTGCTTCAATATGCGCCGTGAAAAATTCACCATTTAACTCAACTGTATCCACTCCCACATGAATCAATAATTCAATCCCACTCTCACTAGTCAGACCAATTGCATGCTTTGTTGGAAATAAAACTGAAACTGTACCATCGAAGGGGGCATATAACGTATCTGACTCAGGTAAGATTGCCACACCTTCACCCATCATCTTGCTAGAAAAAGCTTCATCATTAACCTTCTCCAATGGAATAACTTGCCCTTTAACAGGTGCATAGATTTTCATTGGGTCACTACTACCTGTTTTCACTGATTCAGGTGCCTCAACTACCGCTTTTTTACTATCCAAATTCCCTTCATCAATTCCAAATATCCACGTTAAAATAAACGTTAAAACCATTGACATTACAGCAACTATAATAGCATTTATACTATTGCTGTTGCCCTCACCGCCAATAAATTGAGGAATCGATACTAATGATGGAACGGCAAATGCATAGGATTCTAATCCTGTAATTCCCATGTAAACACCACAGATTGCCCCAGAAATCATTGCTGCATATAAAGGACGTTTGTATTTCAACGTAATCCCATAAAGTGCCGGCTCAGTAACTCCTGCTAATAACGCTGAAATTCCCGATCCCATTGCCACTTGCTTTAAATTTTTATCTTTTGTTTTAAAGGAAACTGCTAAAGCCGCCGCCCCTTGCGCTAAATTCGCTGCTAACATCGCTGGTAAAATCAAGATATCTGGCGTAGCTGGTGAAGCAATTAAGAAAATTGGAGCAAATGCCCAATGCATTCCAGTCATCACAATTAACGGCATAAAGGCTGCCATTAAGCCCATTGCTAACCAACCTGCTTTGCTTTGAATCCAAATAATTGCTGTTGATAAAGCTTGACCTGCGTAGATGCCAATTGGTCCAACTAAAACTAACGCAATGATTCCAGAAATCAACAATACCAATAACGGCACCGTAATACTCTTAATCACGGATGGAATAATTTTATCAAAAAAGGTTTCAATGTATTTCATTAACCAAACCATAATTAAAATTGGAATAACTGAAGAACCATATGAAGCTAACGTAACAGGTAAACCGAATAAGTGGAGCGGGTCACCGGCTGTTACCATCCCGACAAAGTTTGGATGCAGCATAATTCCAGCAACTGACACTGCCAGCATTGGCGAAACTTTAAATTTTTGAGCCGCTGTAAAAGCCAACATAATTGGCATAAAGTAAAATGGTGCATCGCCAAAGAATGACAGCATCGCAAAAGTTTGACTGGAATCTTTTAATACTCCAGTCATTGGTAGAATAATCAGCAATACCTTAATCATCCCGCCGCCTAGCATCGCTGGAATCAATGGTGACATACAACCCGAAATCACATCAACAAAGGCTTCAAATAAATTCTTTTTTGGACCTGATTCTTCACTACCTCCATCATTACTAAAATGTCCTAATTTTACTAGCTCTTTATAATAAGAAGAAACATCATTGCCAATAATAATCTGATATTGACCTCCCTTCCGCATAACCCCCATTACACCTGGTACTTGTTTAACCTGATCATCATTAACAATTCCTTCATTATTTAAAACAAAACGCAAACGAGTCATACAATGTGTAACCGATTTAACATTTTTCTCACCACCAACTAACTCAATGATTTCTTTTGCTGTATTTGTATACTTCATTTTTATTCCTCCTAATTTTCAACCTATTGCACTTAAGAAAACAAAGCAAACCTAGCCAGACTTACCAAATAAAGTAAGTCCAACTAGGTCATGCTCCCAAATAATGCTGGGATAACAATCCTATTCTTTTTATAAATTTTTTGTGACTCTTCTAATATGTGCAGTTAGGTATAATAATTCTGTTGAGCTTAACTCATAATCAAATTCCGCCTTAACAAAGTCACCAATCTGCATCGCACACAAATATTCTAGATGATATTTACTTTGCAGTGTAGCCAGTAGCTCCACATCATCATCTTCATAATGTTCCCCAACTAACAGCCGCTGTGCGAAAAATTTTAGATGCGTAATAAAGCGATAATAATCGAGTGAACTTTCATCAAATTCAGTTCGATATTCTTTTTTTACAATATTTTCAATTTGTTTCGTTATTTCTGTGACTTCATAAGCCAGCTGAAAAGTTTTGTCCTGCTCAGCATTCACAAAATGAATGGCAATAAAAGCCGCTTCATCAATTTCAAAAGCGATTCCTAGTTCATTCCGGACAATTTCAATAGCCTTTTCGCCAACGCTGTATTCGTCTGGGTAAAAACGTTCAATGTCCCATCGCAACGGATTTTTTAAAATAATGCCCTCTTGATAACGCTCAACCGAAGAATGAATGTGATCCGTTAAATTTACATAGATCGTTTCATTTAAATTTTTACCAAGCTTAATCTTTCCAAAATTAATAATTTTTTCTGCCACTAAAATATGTTCCATCGGTACATCAATTAAAAGCTCGGTGAATTTGCTTAATGTATCTTTATCACGCAATAAGAAGGTTTTTTCCACCAGTTCCATATCAACTGCTTGATTCCGCTTCTTACCAAAAGCAACACCTTTGCCCATCAATAAAACCTCAACGCCCATACTATTTACAGAAATAACCGTATTATTATTCAACACACGTTTTATGATCATAAAACAACCCCATTTTATACAAAAAAATCCCATTCACTCGCTTTCCCAAAGAGTTCTCCAAAAAGACTCCCAGCCGCGATGCAAATAGGTCCTGCTCACTACAAATAGTGATAACATCCATATATACTGCATTTACACTCTATAGCATGCTTACCCGAAGTAATAACATCTACAGTCTATCTACTAAATTACCACTTATTGAAAGGGCTGTCAACAGCTTTTCAAATTTTCAATAATGAACACACATGTAAATCATGATGAAAATCAAAAAAAGATTGAGTAAAATTTACTCAACCTTTTGATTTTCACTTTTTAACGCAATGTCCGTTGCAAAAACTCTTTTGTCCGATCTTCTTTAGGATGATTAAAGATTTCTTCTGGAGGACCTTCTTCCACAATAACCCCTTTATCCATAAAGACAACCCGATCTGAAACCTCTTTTGCAAAATCCATTTCATGGGTCACGACTAACATCGTTAAACCAATTTTTGCTAACTCTTTCATAACTTTCAATACTTCCCCAACCATTTCAGGATCTAACGCAGAAGTCGGTTCATCAAATAATAAAACATCTGGATCCATCGATAACGCTCTAGCAATCGCAACCCGTTGCTTTTGCCCACCAGAAAGCTGACTTGGTTTTGCATTACTAAATTGCTCCATCCCCACTAACTGTAGGTTTTTACGAGCAACTTTTTCAGCTTCTTCCTTAGAACGCTTCAATACTTTGATCTGTCCCACCATACAATTGCTTAAAACATCATGATTGTTAAACAAATTAAATTGCTGAAAAACCATCCCTAAATGTTTACGATACTCATTAATATCATGAGTATCCTGCATAATGTTGTTGCCTTTATATAAAATATCGCCACCACTTAATTTCTCTAACAAATTAATGCAACGTAGCAATGTCGATTTCCCAGATCCAGAAGAACCGATTACACAGACAACTTCACCTTTATTTACTGAAAAATCAATATCTTTTAACACTTCATGAGCGCCATATGATTTCATTAAATGTTGTACTTCAATAATTTTTTCCATGATTATCTTCCTTCCCGATCATTAATATCTTCAATTGCTGATACTTGCATTTGATTGCCCATCATTGTAAAATCGGCTGGTCCGTCCATTCGTCTCTCAACATAACGCAAAATTCGAGTAACCGTAAAGGTCATAACAAAATAAATGACACAGGCTACTAAGAAGGATTCAAAGTAACGGAAATTATTCCCTGCCACTGACTTCGTTTGGAAGTAAAGCTCTGTAACTGAAATAACATTTAACACTGAAGTATCTTTAATATTAATCACAAATTCATTCCCAGTTGCTGGCAAAATATTACGAACAACTTGTGGTAAAACAACATTCATCATTGTTTGAATATGATTCATTCCAATCGCATGAGCGGCTTCAAATTGACCTTTATCAATCGAAACAATCCCACCACGAACAATCTCAGACATATAGGCTCCAGTATTAATCGATACAATTAGAATAGCTGCAAATAAACGACTCATATCTAAGCCAAAAGCTTGCGCTGATCCATAGAAAATCACCATCGCCTGAACAATCATCGGCGTTCCACGGAAGATTTCAATATAGATAGAAAGAATGGTATTCACTACTTTCAAGACGCCTCTTTTCACCTTAGAATCTGGCGTTGGAATCGTCCGGATCACTCCAATAATCAAACCTAAAATTGAACCGATAATCGTTCCTACAAGAGCGATTAATAAGGTAATCCCCGCTCCTCTTAAGAACATTGGTCCATTCTCTTTGATAATTTTAAAAACCCATTTGAAGCTAAAACCACTATCTTCTAAGTCTGCTGCCGATGGATCATCTGTTGCAGCTGCTGCATTCGCTTCTGATTCAGAAGGTTGATTTTTAATTGCCATCTCCATCATTTGACTGCGTTCTTCATCTGAAATTTTCGCTAACGCTTGATTCACTTCGGTTTTCAATGGACTATTTTTTAATAGCCCTACCGCTGTATCCGTATCTTCTGGCGCTGCGACAAACCCTTCTTTAAATTCAATCATTTTAAAGCTTTTATTTGCTGATTCGGCGGTAATTCCTTCTGGCAATTCAGAAACATACCCATCAATTACACCTGATTGTAAGGCAACACGCATTGCTGTAAAATTATCCATTGCCGTTTCTTGCTTTACACCCTTAATCTGATCAATTACTGAGTAATGGAACGTATTTAATTGGGCTGTAATTTTTGCACCAGCAAAATCTTGAATGGATGTTGCATTCTCATATGGACCACCCTTTTTCACTACCATAACTAGATGGGATTTGTAATAATTATCAGAGAAATCAATTGTTTTTTTACGTTCTGCTGTTGGCGACATTCCCGCCATTACGGCATTGATTTTTCCAGAAGTTAAGGCTGGAATTAAACCATCCCATTCAGTTTTAACGATAACTAATTTTTTCCCCATACTGTCCGCGACTTTTTTCGCCATCTCTACATCATAACCGCCTGCATAATCAGCAGATCCATCAATCTTAACTCCACCATTTGCATCCCCAGTTTGTGTCCAGTTAAACGGCGCATAGCCAGCTTCCATCCCAACAACAAACGTATCTGTTTCCTTATCAGATGCACAACCTGCAATCATAAAAGTAAATGCAGCAATTAATGCTAATCCAAGTACTAGTCTTTTTTTCATTAAAATCTCCTCTTCCTTCTTTCAACTTTTCCATGATAACCTTTAACAAATCGGGTAAAATACAAAACAAAAAACGCCCTAAGTTTTGAGCTTAGGACGTTTGAAAATTCATTTACGTAACCCTGTCAGCACAACTTAATAATCTGGGTAGACTACTAAGACAGTTCTGTAATTATTCATTACAGACCCAACAGAAAATCATGAGGTTATTTTCTATTTCGGCAATAGTTCCTTCTCCAAGCTTCACGGTTTCCTCAAACTCCACGGTGGACTAATAAATATTGCGCCTCTCCCTCATAAATGAGGTTCTATTCAATTCTATCCCAAATTTTACAGTAACTTATTCCCACTGTCAACCCTAGTTTTTGCTTATACTTCAGTAAAAACCCTTTATTTTAATGCGTACTTAAATTTCCTTGACTGAATAAAATACTAGGATAGTTCCTAGCAACGAGCTAATTAATCCAGCCAAAAGCATAATAAAAATGCCATAACTATCTAACAAAACTCCACCTAATAAATTACCAAATACACCACCTAAAGTCATTGCAACAATAACAATAGCTTGCCCTTTCACTTTATCTTCAGGTCGCATTATCCCATTAATGTAATAAACTGAGGCCGGAATATACAAAGCAAATGATAAAAATTGCAATCCTTGTCCAAAATAAATCATGCCTACACTTGGAGCGAATAAAAAAACAACCGCCTTAATCGTAAAGAAAAAAGCTGCCATCTTTAACAAGGTACTCCCCTTTACTTTGCGAACCAAGAAAGTAAAAGCCATCATCATAGGCAACTCCACACTCGCTGCTACCGCCAATGAAATACCAAAATCACTATCACCACCGCCAACATGGTGCATAATCTGAATCAAATACGTATTAATAATATTGTGGAAAATAAATAGACAACAAATTCCAATTAATAATATCAACAACTGAGGATAGCCCTTAAAAAAGTTGATTAATTCTGTGATTTTCAACCCTTTTTTTGAAGCAGCTCTTTCTATTTTCTGCTTTCCAGCCATTTTTGTTGGTGTTTTAAAACTATATGCTATCAAACCAACTAAACCATAAAAAAGAATATATAAATACGGTAAAATCGCTGGACTGAATTTGCTGACAATAAAGCCTAAAATAAAGGACATCGCCGCAAATGATAGCGACCCTAATCCCCGAGCTAGTCCATAGTTAATTGAAATTCCTTGATTAATATATTCAAAAATCAAAGAGTTTAGTAAAGGTTGAATCGTTAACATTAAAGTGCTGATGCTAATAAATAAAAGTGCGACTACCCACTGAATAGTTGGCAGATTAATTAGTAAAATGGACAAAATAATAACAAGTAACGCAAAAATACTAATCATTTCTTTTAAGGTGATTTTTTGTGTCTGATCCGCAAAACTTGCCACAATTGGTTGAATAATAGCAGCGCCAATGTTTGCCATTGCTAAAATTATTCCAACTTCCTTACCAGTAAATCCTTTGTCTAACAAAAAGATTGTTGCAAAAGCAAAAATCGCACAAAAACCCATCCAATACGTACTTTGCAAAAAGGAATAACGAACTGTCAACCAAACAGCATTTTCTTTTTTAGACACCCTTCCACCACACTCCGCTTCTATGTTTTACGTTTTCAAATAAATCGACCTTCTCCAACACAATAGGGACCTTCAAAAATCTCAAATTCCCGACCAATTCCGTAAACTGATAAAAAACTACACCTAAATATTCACGCTCCATATCCTCTTTCATTACACGATGAGGAGGATGATAATTATTTCCTGGGAAATATTCCCGAGCTATTCCATAAAAATAGACTTCCACTAATGATTCTCGCTGTAAAACTAACCATTGATTTACTCTATCATACTCAATCACTACAACACTAAGTCGTTTTCAAATTTGAACATTCGTCAAAAAAGATTGATTTTTTTTCATGAGTTGGCAAAATAATACCTACTACACCAGCTACATTCATTCTAATTCCTTGTGGATAAAAATAGTTTACACTATCTGACATTCTTTTGCCAATTGGATAGCGTTACATCGTCCGTTCCCACTCATCTTGATATGGAGCTAATGCTTACTCCCATGCCTTTTCAAATTGATTTTCAGATAAGAAAAGAGTTGCCTCATCAATCAAAACTTCTTGATCCGTTAAACAAGCTTCCTTTGCCGAAATCTGAATTCCCTGGCCTTCTAACTGCGTAAGTTGTCTCAATTCACAGCGCTTTCCACCCATTTTAATCCACGATTGCTATCCATCAAAATAAAAATAAAGATACTCCATTTTTCAGTTCCTTCCTTATAAGAAAGCAAGCCTATCTATTCTTTATAATCAAATAACTTAGAAATAAATTCCGTCATTTCTAAAACGGTCTCTTGATAATCTGATGCAACCCACCATTGAATTAAATGGCTAATTCCACCTGCTAGAAAAACCGACTCCATACTAAAAGAAACAGCTACTGGTTCATGAATAGTACCACTTCTTTTTATCAGAAAATCTTCAATTTCCTCAGTAAAAAGTGTATCCAGCATCTGGCGTAATTCCAAACTAGTTTGCGTCGCAAACAAGAGCTTAAATAATTTTCGATTTTCAAAAATATACATTAGTACTTTTTCAATAATAAATTCCTTTTGAGAATAATCGATTTTTTCATTGATTTCCTGTTTAATCTGTTCCAAACAAAAAAATAGCAAATGATACTTATCTTCAAAATGGCTATAAAAACTGGATCGACTCACCATCGCCAAGTCACAAATATCCTTCACTGTAACCTTTTCAAAACTTGTTTTATTTAACAAAGAAAACAATGCATCTGACAATAATTTATGTGTTTTCGTTACCCGTAAGTCCTTTTTATATACTGATTTCATGGACACATTTCTAGTTATGTACATTATCTTACACTCTCACAATTCTGTAGATTTTATTTTTTAATTACACCCAGTATACTATATTTGTACTCAGCAAGAAAGAGTTCTAAAAAATAACGAAAGAAGGAATTAAACATGACAAACTACGAAAATAAAGCAGATAAAATCTTAACTAAAACAGCAGAAACTGTAACAAAACTTGATGATACACTTGCAAAAATGGAAGAAACTGACAGCAAAGTGAAACACTTTATTGAACAAGAAAAAGCAATTCATGACATTAAAAAAATTATTCATGAAGGAAAAAAACTAGACAAATTAACAAATAAAGAAATCGATAATGACATTACGATTGCTGAAATCACTGTTGAAGAACAAGCAAAAGCTGTTGATAAAATTGATACTGAATTCACTAAACTTGATGATACTCTAGCTAAATTAACCGATGACAACGACCATAAAGTAAAAAGCTACTTAGAACAAAAGAAAGCCATCCATGAAGTGAAAAAAATCTTACATCAAGTAAATAAATTAGAAAAAATTTCAGACTAAAAAATAAACGACCGTAAAAAGAAAATTTTCTTTTTACGGTCGTTTTCTAATCAATAAAAACGTTGGTATATCAGCCTTTACCCTACTATTTACATAAGAAAAAACTTTTTCAAAAAGAAGGATGTATTTTACCCTTTAAAGTGGTACACTATAGCCAGATAACAAACTAAATTTTAAAATAAAGAGGAGTCTTACCATGCGCATTTTAGTTTTCGGTGCAGGCACAATTGGTTTATCCTATGCTTGGCTTTTATCCGATAATCATGATGTTTCCGTTTATGTTCGATCAGAGAAGGAAGAAACTGCTAATTTAGGTTATTCAATCGCTGTTCAAGATTTACGAAAAGAAAAGAGTTATGCTTTTAGATTTGAACCAACTATTGTTACAGATTTAGATGCTGACTATGACTTAATTCTAGTCACTGTCAATCGTTGCCAACTAGCACAAGTACTGCCTAACCTTAAACAGCACAAAAAAAATGCTCATCTACTTTTTATGCTTAATCATTGGGACATTACTACTGAAATTGAACATTATTTCACAAAAGAAGACTATATTCTAGGCTTCCCTTCCCAAGTCGGAGGCGGACGACATAAAAATAAATTAGATATTATCGTCTTTACAGAAGGTACCATCCTTGGATTACAAGATCCGTGCCAAAAAGCGATTGTCACAAAATACAAAGAAGAATTCGATCAATCCGATTTACATGTGACGATTCAAGAACATATGGTGGATTGGCTTAAAATTCACTATTTGCAACAATCCATTAATGCTGGCGCTATTTTAAAAGCCGGTGGATTTGAAGAATTCTCGTGTAACTCAAAAGCTATTTCTGAAATGATTATCGCCTATCGTGAGGGTTTAAAGGTCTGCGAAGCACTTGGGGTATCTACAAAGAAACTCTTCTCAGCTCGCATGTTCTACTATCCCAAAATTATTGTCACACCCTTTATGAAACATATTTTCCAAAAAAATGAAACTTCTAAAATTCTGCAAGGTCACATGCAACATGGCTTAGTTGAATGGATTTATGGCTATCAAGAAATCCTCAAAACTGGGGAAGAACTAACTATTCCAATGCCAGCTTGGCATTCATATGAAACTTATATTGATAGTTATTTAGAAAAAAATCCAGAATTAGAAATTACTTTAACTAAATAACTTGAGAAATCTCTGGCTTTTTCTTTTTAGTAGCTAGAAAAAATCTTAAACTAATAGAAATCGCAAGAAATCCATTTTATAAATGTTGATTTCTTGCGATTTTATTTAACTGATTTCATTCAAATTACTTAGGATTATTCATGATCTCATCAAGTAAAATCTAAGCTCACTGCAGTCTTTGAATTTGTAACATAACCATCAGGAACAGAATGAGTCCGGATCATTTTCTTACAATTTTTCTCCATTACTTGCAATCACTTGTTGGTACCACGTGAATGATTTTTTCTTATACCGCTTTAGATCACCATTACCATTATCATCTCGATCAACGTAAACAAAACCATACCGTTTTGACATTTCTCCAGTGCTAGCACTAATTAAATCAATGCATCCCCAACTTGTATAACCTAAACAGTCAACACCATCGGCAATGGCTTCGCTAATTTCGATGAGATGATTACGAGTATAATCAATTCGATACGTGTCGTCAATTGTATTATCAGCTTCTAAAATATCTTTGGCTCCTAATCCATTTTCTACAATAAAAAGTGGCTTTTCATAGCGATCATAAAGATCGTTCATGGTAATGCGCAACCCCAGAGGATCAATCTGCCACCCCCATTCAGTTCGTTCCAAATAAGGATTTTTCAAACTGGCAAAAACATTCCCTTCCGTGCTTTCTTTATCACTTAAATCATCACTAGTTAAGCGCGATGAATAGTAACTAAAGGAGATAAAATCAACGGTATTAGTTGCTAAAGTCTCCAAATCTTCAGGCATTATTTCGAGTTGAATGTTCCGTTCTTTGAAAAAGCGTTCTGCGAATTTAGGATAATACCCTTTTGATTGAACATCAATAAAGAAATAGTTAGTCCGATTGGCCTCAATAGCCGCCCAAATATCCTTCGGGTTACAGCTATAGGGATAATAAGTAGCTCCAGCTAGCATACAACCTATTTGAAAAGTAGGATCAATCTCATGGGCTAGTTTTGTTGCTAAAGCCGAAGCTACTAATTGATGATGAGCGCTTTGATATAACACTTGATCCGGATTGGATTCTTCTGATATATCTAAAGCTCCTCCAAATAACGGAATGTGTAAAATCATATTGATTTCGTTAAAGGTTAACCAATACTTAACTTTACCTGTATAACGTTTGAATAAGACTTGGCAATAGTTCAAATAGAAATCAATAAGTTGCCGATTTTTCCAACCACCATAATTGACCATTAAGGCCACTGGTGTATCAAAATGATTAATGGTAACTAAAGGCTCAATATTATAGGATAAACATTCCTCAATCACTTGATCGTAGAAAGATAAACCCGCTTCATTTGGTTCCGACTCATCACCATTAGGGAAAATACGAGCCCAACAGATAGAAAAGCGAAAGGTTTTAAATCCCATTTCTGCCAGCAAAGCAATATCCTCTTTGAAATGATGATAAAAATCAACAGACTCATGACTTGGATAGTAATCATAGGTTGTTTTTAAAGCCTTTAATGGCGCCGCTAACGCATCCTTACGTCCATGTTTCCCATCAGGCAATATATCGACTGGTGACAAACCTTTTCCATCTTTCTGAAAGGCCCCTTCTGATTGGTTAGCTGCAAGAGCACCACCCCATAAAAAGTGTTGCGGGAATTTTTTTGATACAGTCATTGTTTCTCTCCTTTTCATTAAGCAGCCGTTTCTTCAAGGACTGCTTTTTTATCTAGAATTTTAATAAATGGTAGATACATTAATGCACTTGCGAGAATAACGAAAACTTGAAATAAAGCCACTCGCCATGAACCACTGGCGGTTGAAATAAAACCTGACATAATAACAGGCGTACCTAAAGGGATAATCGTTGTCAAACGTGGCAATATATTGATAACCGTTAAAAGGTAAGCCACAACAGATACAACAATTGGAGATAGGACAAAAGGAATAATCATAACTGGATTTAAAACCATTGGTAAACCAAAAATAACAGGTTCGTTAATTCCACAGAAGTTAGCTACAACTGATAGTTTTCCTAAAGTTTTGTATTGACTACTTTTAGCAAAAAAGACGAGATACAAACAGAGTCCTAAAGTCAGACCTGATCCTCCACCAATTGTGTAAACTTGCCAAAATGTTCGATTTAAAATGTTCGGCAACTCATAGACAGAAGTACCCGCATTTAATGCATCTACATTAGCATTATTAAGAGAGGTCCATAATGGATAAAATATAGGCAAAATAATAGCAGTCATGCCATGAATTCCAAGGCTCCATAATAATTGCGCTAAGAAAGCAGCGAATATGAACGACCAAATATTATTACCTAAGAAGTTTTCAATTGGTGCTTGAATCAAGCTGTAAATACCTGATTGAATCCCAGTGACACTCTCTATTGGAATTAAAGCTACTAGTTTATCAACAATCATAAAAAAGATAATGGAAACAAATCCTGGCATTAAACCAGCAAAGGACTTGCCGATAGTTGGTGGTACTGAATCAGGCATTTTAATCATTAAATTTTTTGTTAAAAGAAAATCGTATATTTTAGTTGAGATAAGTGCAACGAAGATAGCCACAAATAACCCCTTTGCCCCTAGCCATTCCATTGGTAAGAAGCTTGCCGCTGGAATTTCAACTCCTTCTACCACTGTGAGATTATTATTTGTTAAAAAATTTTGAATCGTGACAACGGTATTTCCAAAAGGTGTAACAGCTAAAAATGAGAATAGAGCAATCATTCCGGCCACTCCCTGATCACGATTCAACCGTTTAGCAAAAGCATAGGCGATAAAGAAAACCGCATAGATAGATAAAATATCATTAGTGACCTTATTAGGGATATCAAAAAAGTTTTTGAGACCCGTTGTAATAATGAAATTTTGATAGCTGTTGATGGCCAAGTTGTTCAGCAACGAAAACATGGAACCAATAATTAAAACGGGCATTAACATCATAAATCCATCACTTACTGAGCTTAAGTACTTATTTTGAGAAATTTTCATAGCTCGGGGCATTATTTTATCATAGATAAGATTCATCATTTTTCCTCCATTTTTGTTTTATTAAATTAAGGTGAAAACAGGTAGATTGAATACCTGTAATAGCTTGATTGTATACTCTTTCATTCTAGTTTTTCCAATAGTATTGTTCTATAATAGCCATAGACAGAAACTATTAGGAGGTCGTTTATGGATTTAAGATTGCTAAATTATTTTATTGTGCTTTGCGAAGAAATGAACTATGGTCGAGCGGCCAAACGTTTATTTATTACCCAACCCACACTTAGCCAGCAAATGAAATCACTTGAAGAAAACCTAGGTTGCCAATTATTTACAAAGGAACATCATAAGTTAACGATGACACCTGAAGGAGAAGTTCTAAAAATTCAAGCATATAAATTACTACAAGCTGCTAATGAGACAAAACGATTGCTACAAAAAACAAGTACAATAGAAGAACGTAAACTTACTATTTATAGCTCAGGTTGTCATTTTTTTACGGAAAGTTTGGCAGAGTATGCACAACACTACCCAGATGTTTCAGTAAAAATCGATGAGTGTAGTAGTAAAAATGTTGTGCGCAATGTATTGGAGAAGCGGGCTGATTTTGGATTAGTTTATTTGCCAATTGTTAGTAGTACAAGTGACTTGGCTGTAGAGGAATTATTTGAAGATCAGTTTTTTATTGCCGTCAATAAAGAGCATTCCTTTGGACAACACAAACAACTTTCTTTAAAAGTTTTGGAGAATGAACGGTTAATTCTGGTTAAGCCTGGTCTGGCAGTTAGGGAGATGGTCGGGGAAGTAGCCATTCAAAAAAATATTCACTTACACCCAACTTACGAATTTCCTAATTATGTTCCTTGTTTAGATTTAGTTCGGCAAAATGTCGGCGTGACGATCTTACCTATAAGTTTTGCCAAGTTTCATTCTTTAGACAAGCTCCGGTTAATCAAGATTGAAGAACGTATCCCGAAAGCCACGTTAGCATTTTTGTATCGTAAAGAAAAAACATTTGCACCACATCAAGAAGCCTTTATTAATCAGATTAAAGAGCGATTTAAGATGATTGATTTATACAATCCATAAATTAGTACAAATTAAAAGCGTGAAACAAAACTTTTTTTAGTTTTGTTTCACGCTTTTTCAATTTATTTATCTCGATGATTTTCTAAGAAATTCATCACGCGTTCAAATGTATATTTTCCTGCTTCACTATTCATAATAAATTGGTACTCATGCTCCGTTTTAACTTCTTCTGGAAAGAAAATCCCTTCCACTTCAACATCATGCTCTTTCAACAAAGCCACAAAATCTCGACCATGTTCTTCAAATGAAAGCGTGTTGCCATCTGCAATTAATGATGGTGGATAATTATCCGTCATATAGTTTCGCAACGAAACTTGATGCAAACGCTCATCCGTCAACCATTTCTTTTCACCAACATACGCCCATGCAACTTGATTCATTAACAAATTCATCATCACAGATTTACTCTCTGTTCCAAGTTTTTTGATGTCAAATGGACCACAGAACATTAATGCACCTTTCAACGTTTCCAAAGGCACAACAGGTTGAATATCAACAGCGTCTGCTAATTTTTGGTTTGTTTGAATCGTTAAAAATTGACTGACAATTTGCGCACCCGCAGAATCTCCCGCAAAGAAAACTTGGTTCATGTCTATCTGAAACTCTTCTGCATGTTCCTTTAAGTATAAATAACTTTCCGTTAATTGAATCAGCGGACCAGGATATGGCTGTTCAGGCGCCAAAGCATAATTGATATTTCCAACAATATAACCATAACTTGCAATACTTTCTGCATAATTCGTTACATCTCGTTTATCTCCTCCAACATACGCTCCACCATGCATCCAAATCACTAAAGGAAGCTTTCCCGACTGTTCTTTTGGCATAATAACATCCAAAAATCCATTGGCTAAAGTAGAATGATAATCTAAATCCCTCACGATTTTCGTTTTTGCTTTAATTTCAGCATAATTTTCTGGCAAAAGATCCGTTTTAGGACGACTAAAACGCCGACGTAATAGCTTTGATACTGGAGTTGGTGTCAAGTTCACTAGTACTGTTGGAATGGCAACAGCAGCAAATAAAAAGGGGGCTACATATCTTAAAGCTTTCTTAGGTTCTATGTTTAATTTATCCATTCGATTTCCAACTCTCTTTCACTAATTATTAGTTGATTCTAGTTTAACATATTTTTTATTATTTTCTCTGTTTAAATTCCTCTTTTAACAAAAAAGTAAAAAACAAAAATTCATTAAAAAAAACTGATTATTCATAGTTTATAAGAATAATCAGCTTTGCTATTATTTTAATGTTCGTACTAGATAAACTTCTTTACAGAAGCCTTTTAAGCCATTATAAACTCGTTGCGCTCGCGAATACTTACTACACAACGCAAAAATCGTTGGACCACTCCCACTCATTAAAGCCGCATCTGCCCCAAATGTAAGCATCTTCGTTTTAATTCGTTCAATATCTGGATGGCGTTCAATCGTCACATGCTCTAGGACATTTCCAACACTTTGAGTCATTTTAACGTAATCTTGCTCTTTGATTGCTTGAACCATACCTGCTGTATCAGGATGTACCAAGTCATCAAAAGACAACACATTAAAAACCGTTCCTGTTGAAACTCCGACTCTCGGCTTAACTAAAACTACCCAACATTGAGGAATCTCGCCTAAAGGTTGAATTTTCTCTCCTCGTCCTGTCACTAAAGCTGTTCGCCCATAAACACAAAATGGCACATCAGAACCAACTTGCTCACCTAAAACCGCCACCTCATCAAGTGACAAATTCAATTTCCATAATTTGTTTAATCCTCTTAGAGTAGCTGCTGCATCACTACTTCCACCAGCCAAACCAGCTGCGATTGGAATATTTTTTTCAATCATAATTTCAACACCTGTATCAATTTCAAAGGTCTTCTTCATCAACCTTGCTGCTTGATACGCATGATTTCGCCGATCTAAAGGTAAAACACCACTATTGGTTCGGATGACAATTTTATTTTCTTCAATTGAACGTACCGTTACACGGTCTGCTAAATCAACAGATGTCATGACCATCTCTAACTCATGATAGCCATCTTCACGTTTATACAAAGCATCTAACGTCAAATTAATTTTCGCTGGAGCTTTTTCCGTAACTTCCATTCTACACCTATCCCTTCTTTCCTTTAAAATAATCATTTATCTACATTTTGCCTACTGTAATGATTGTCTTCAAATATAGTAGCTTAAAATAAACTATTTGAAAAGAGAAAAGTGTTATTTTTTAATAGAATAATCATCTGATTGTCGTTTCTTCATCAAATTTCAAGAAAAAAAACGAGTCTCATCATCGAACTTAGAATCTGGCAATAAAGTCTATTGACGACTTTCTTCACCAAAAAGTCAGTCTTGTCCTCTTATATCTATACCGAAAACAAATGAATACATTTTTCAAAGTCAACATAATCTTGCTATCTACTAGACACTTCTCTCTTTGTGTCAAGATTATTTAATTTCATTTCAAATCATTCTTTTTTGAGTCTATTTTAAGCATTATACAAGCGATTTAATTATTCACTATCTCGTTGACAGCGCTTTCTAGTTGCTATATACTTAATTTGTTGAACGGATAGTTATTATTCAGTTAAGCTAAACCAAAACAACACTTTCTTAGTGTTGTTTTGGTTTTTTCTATACTCTAAAAGGGAATCCGACATTGTTGATAACGCTACCAACGATGCGAATAAAAGAGATGTAGAGAAGGAATTGCTTTTAACAAAAAATAATAAACTATCATTTTTAAGAAAAGGAGGTGAGAATACGAGTCACCTGTGAAAAAAATAGGTTAAAGCTACTTGGACCTATTCATTAGAATACTAATTATCTACATTGGAGGAATGAAAATGGGCAAATATGAAGAACTTGCAAAAAATATTGTAAAAGAAGTTGGCGGTAAAGAAAATGTCAATGACTTAACAAACTGTATTACCCGATTGCGCTTCAAGTTAAAGGACGAAAGTAAAGCTAACACAGATGTCTTAAAAAATATGGACGGTGTAGTAACTGTCATGCAGGCTGGGGGGCAATATCAAGTTGTTATTGGAAATCATGTAAGTGATGTTCGCAAAGACGTAGACACTGTCTTAGGTGTTCTAGAACCAGACACTAACGTAGGACCAAAAGGAAATTTATTTGATCAATTCGTCGATATGATTTCAGGTATTTTCCAACCAATCCTTGCCCCGCTATCTGCAGCAGGTATGTTAAAAGGAGTAAATGCCATTTTAGCATTTGCATTAGGTTCTGGTTTTTCCGCTAGTCCAACATATGCTGTCTTTAATGCCATGGGAGATGGACTTTTCTTATTACTTCCAATTTTTATTGGATACACAGCGATGAAAAAATTTGGCGGATCACCATTTTTAGGTATGATGATTGCATCCAGTTTAGTCTATACAGGTTTTATTGATGGTTCTGCTACTGCACTATTTGCTGAAGGCGGCGGATTAAACTTCTTTGGAATTCCTTTCTCGATACCAGTTGCTGGATATGGCTCAACAGTTATGCCAATCATTGCTGCAACAGCGTTTGGTGCCTTTCTTGAAAAACAATTAAGCAAAATTATACCAGATGTGGTCAAATTATTCTTAGTACCATTTTTTACTGCACTTATTACCGTACCACTAACCTTCTTAGTCATTGGACCCGTTATGAATATTGTCTCTGATGGACTAGGGAGTGCCTTATTAGCTGTTCAAACATTTAATCCAATTCTTTTTGGTGCTATTCTTGGCTTCTCTTGGCAAGTTCTAGTTATGTTTGGGATGCATTGGGCTCTGATTCCATTTGCTATTATTGCTTTATCTCAAGGTCAACCTACTGCACTCTTAACTCCATCAGGTAGTGTTTCATTTGCTCAAACTGGTGCTGTTTTGGCTGTCATGTTAAAAACAAAAAACGCAAAACTAAAAGAATTATCCATTCCAGCCTTTATCTCAGGACTTTTTGGAGTTACTGAGCCGGCGATTTACGGAATTACTTTACCGAGAAAGAAACCTTTCTGGGCTTCATGTATTGTTGGAGCATTTACAGGGGCTATCTCTATGGGTCTAGGGATCAAAGGGTATCAAATGGGCGGATTGGGAATTTTCCGATATACAAGCTCAATTACACCAGAGGGTGATATGAAATACGCTATTTATAGTATGTTATTAGATTTAGCTGCAATTACTGCTGGTTTTGCTCTAGCTTGGATGATTGGATTTAAAGATGATGAACCAACTTTACAACTATCTAAAGAAGAAGCTAAACTAGTAGCCACTGGGAAAGGTCCAAAAACACAACTATCTAAAACACCTAATCATGAAGAAGAAATATTTGCACCAATCGCTGGTAAAGTAACACCTTTAAGCGAAGCTGGAGATGCTGTTTTTGCGGAAGGTTTAATGGGGAAAGGGCTTGTTATCGAGCCTACTGAAGATTTAGTTCTTGCGCCATTTGATGGTACAGTTATGACACTTTTCCCAACAAAACATGCAATCGGCTTAATCTCAGATAACGGAACTGAATTATTGATTCATATCGGAATCGATACTGTTCAATTAGATGGAAAATATTTTGAAGCCTTTGTCGAACAAAATGCAACAGTCAAAAAAGGCGACAAATTAATTGCCTTTGATCAAGCGGAAATCAAAAAAGCTGGCTACAAAACAGAAATTCCAATTATTATCACAAATACGCCAGATTATCACGATATTATTCCGACAACGCAACCATCCGTTAAAGCTGGGGATGACTTGATTACAACAATCGCTCAAGCTTAGGTTTGATAGAATCAATTGAGCAGATTATAAATAGATCTTACTTTTATAATCTGCTACTTTTTAAGTTCGCAAAATTACAATCAAAAAGGAGTAGAAATAAAATGAGTTTTCCTAAAAATTTTTTATGGGGTGGCGCAACAGCTGCCAATCAATGTGAAGGTGCTTGGAATAGTGATGGTAAAGGAGATTCTATTAGCGATCACAATCGTTCAGGTAGTCGAACATCAAACACACATCGTTCCTTCGACTTTGTGATTGATACAGATAAGTATTACTATCCTAGTCATACTGGAATTGATTCTTATCATCGTTATAAAGAAGATATTGCCTTATTTGCAGAAATGGGCTACAAGGTTTATCGAATGTCGATTGCTTGGACACGGATTTTCCCTAAAGGTGACGAAGATCAGCCCAATGAAGCTGGTTTGCAATACTACGATGACGTTTTTGATGAGCTAGCTAAATATGGCATTGAACCACTTGTTACTATCTCTCACTTTGAATTGCCTTTTCATTTAGGTGAAGCCTATGATGGCTTTTTAGATAAACGTACAATTGGCTTTTATGAGAACTATGCCACGACTCTGTTTAAACGCTATAAAAATAAAGTGAAATATTGGCTAACCTTCAATGAAATTAACTTTGGGACAATGGAACATGGCAAGCGCATCAACGGATTATTTAACCGTGAGTATACAGAAACGGAACAGTATCAAGCTCTCCATAACGTTTTCTTAGCTTCTGCTAAAGCTGTAATCGCTGGACATGCAATCAACCCAGACTTTCAGATTGGCTGTATGTTAGCTTATATTACTATGTATCCGAAAACATGTAAGCCTGAGGATGTCTTAAAAACTCAGCAAACTAACGAAAAATTCAATTACTTCTGTGGGGACGTGCAAGTAAAAGGGCATTATCCTTACTTTATGAAACGTTATTTTGAAAAGAATCAGATTCAAGTTGAGATTACAGACGCCGATAAAAAGCTATTGCAAGAAGGAACAGTTGATTATTACACCTTTAGTTACTATATGACAACTTGTATTGCAGATGATTTAGACAAGCGCAGTGATAAGTCTGGTGGTAATCTATTTGGTGGTGTCTCAAATGAATACCTAGAAACCAGTGATTGGGGCTGGCAAATTGATCCGATTGGATTGCGTTATACGTTAAATCAAATCTATTCTCGTTATGAAATTCCTTTAATGGTAGTTGAAAATGGACTCGGTGCTTTTGATCAGGTAGAAGCTGATGGAACAATTAATGATGACTATCGAATTGATTATTTTAAACGCCACATTATCGAAATGGGCAATGCGATTGAGGATGGCGTTGACTTAATCGGCTACACACCTTGGGGCTGTATTGATTTAATCAGTGCCGGTACTGGTGAAATGAGTAAACGCTATGGTTTTATTTATGTAGACCGCGATGATGAAGGCAACGGTTCACTAGATCGCTCACCAAAGAAATCTTTCTATTGGTATAAACAAGTGATTGAATCAAACGGAGAAAATCTTTCTAATTAACACTCTAAGAACGTAGGACAAAGTACTTTTGTCCTACGTTCTTATTTTTTATCTTCTTACATTCATTTCGTAACGTAAACAACGTTTTCCCTCTATAGACTAAGTTGAGTATCGAATTTTGGATAAAAAAAACGAGCTTCATCAGCTCGTGGTCTTACTATTAAGCATATTGGCGACTTTCTTCGTCAAAAAATTGAATTTCAACGGATTGAGTCAAAACATCTGTATAACTATAAGAAACACGTTCAAATGCATTTTCATCTTGATCTAAATCTACAACGAAAACAGATGGGTAAGTTTCTCGCAAAACTCCCTTTCGTTCGGTCTTTCTTTTGCGACCCGTTTGCGCGGTCAACATAATCTTTCTACCTAACTGACAATCCAAGTTCTTTTTGATACTTGCTAATGTATTTGGCATTAGATTCACCTCACTGAGATTTAGTATAACACACTATAATAAATTTTACAAGTATACCATATGAAATAGTCAGATGCAACTAAAAAAATTCTAATTTAAAAAAACTTATTTTTTCACTTAAAAGTGTGGTAAATCAAGGTTACTTTTACTTAAAAAAACATAAATTCATTGTGAATTTTTATTCAAACAAAAGGAAAAAATGAAAATACATTAAAACAATCATCTATAAAAATACTCACTATACCTAGAATAAATTTTTTTGCCAATTTCTCATCTTCTATCCCCAAATATAGGTATTCACTTTCTTTCTGTAAAAATTATATCATACTTCCCTATAGTTATTCGATACATAATGACTAGCATTTCCATGGGTTTTTGTAGCCTAATTGATAAAATAAAAAACAGAACAACCGAAGCTACTCTGCTTTAATTTAAGAAATTCAGCACTAATTGAGTAGTTGCCATAAACGATCCTTTTTGAAAATAACGATGTCATAAGATAATATCAAATTCGTTGATAACAGCAAGTATAATAGGATTAGCACCCTCACTTTCGAGGGTGCTAATCCTATTATATTACTATAAAAAGGGTGAAAAATCCCGCTGTGTCCATTCAGTATGATTACCCCTAATTTAAGAGGTTCTATAATATATCATGTTGGTGAGTGAAACACTCGTCAACACTTCTTTACGTTTCACTACAAAAAAAGACAGCCAATTGATAAAATAAAGTCTACCAAAACCAAATCACCAGGAGGATGTCCTTATAAATCATGATATGCGAAAATTACTTGGATTAACAGATAAAATCTTCATTTTGAAAAAAACTTTTTAGAAAAACGAGCGGCGAATGGACAAACTCTTTTTATTATTCATGGAAAACTGGACTACCGTCCTTCTCACTGTGACCATTGTGGAAATCAAAACCAAGAAAATCTTATTCGATATGGATTTTATCGAACCGAAACTCAACTTCCACGAATGAACCATTATACAATAAAATTAGTGTTGAAACGAACGCGTTTTTTTCTGTCATCCTTGTGGCCCAACTCCATGATTTTAGTCAATTGATTCTTCACCAACACGATTTGACAAAAAGTCGCAAAAAGCAGTTTGAGAATTCCCTCTCAAACTGCCTAAACCAAACTGATTTTATTCTCTTGAAAAAAAAACATCAATACCCTTTAATGTAGAGCCAAGAACATACTAGTCAATCATATTTAAAATTATTCTCTATATTTCAAAATGAAGTATTGGACCTCTCAAGATACTATTAAAATCAACAGCATTATGGATAGTCCATAAAGTCACGTAAATCAGTTAAACAAAATATACAAGTAGATTATACTTTAATACTTTTTATTTAGCAAATTACAGAATAATCATGTCTACTTTTATATCGTTCGAACATGATAATGTCTTAATGTAATCGAAGCACAAAATGTCCCTTCGTGATAAAATCAAACCATGAAAAGGATAATACTAACAATGAATGAAGATAAGAAATATAACGTAATAAAAGCTGTCACAGAAAAAAGAAAAGATAAGAAGAGAGCTTGTGTTGAACTAGATCTCTCGATCAGACAAGTCAATCGATTAATCCAAAAATATCAAGAAGGAGGAAAGGCTGTTTTTTCACACGGCAATAGAGGAAAAAAACAGATGCATGCCGTACCGGAGGATGTAAAAAAACAAATCATTGGGCTTTATCAACAGTTTAATATAAAACCGAATGTGAAGCACTTTACTGAAATATTAAAGGAGGATTATGCGATCTGTTACACCGATACAACGATTCGAAATATTTTATACCTAGCGAATATTATCTCACCTAAAACACAAAGAAAGACACGAAAAAAAATAAAAGCTCGAATCAAAGCACAATCAATGAAAGCAAAGACAAAGCTTGATAATCCACTGCTTCCAAGAGCCGAAGATCAACTGGCTTCACCCGAAAAAATCCATCCTAGCCGCTCTAGGAAAAAATACCAAGGAGAGCTGATTCAAATGGATGCCAGTTCATACAATTGGTTCGGGAACGACGTCACCCATCTTCACTTAGCGATTGATGACGCTTCTGGGGATATCGTTGGTGGGTATTTCGACACGCAAGAAACGCTCAATGGCTATTATCATGTGCTCCATCAGATCCTCCGTAACCGAGGGATTCCTTTAGCTTTTTTAACCGATAAACGAACCGTTTTTGACTATCAATCCAAAACCAAGAAAGTCGTTGAGGAAGATACCTTCACGCAATTTGGTTTTGCCTGCCATCAACTCGGTATTGACATTCGTACCTCCTCTATTCCACAAGCGAAAGGCCGTGTAGAACGATTAAACGGCACGGTTCAATCACGACTTCCTGTAGATTTAGAATTAGCAGGGATCCAATCTATTGTGGAAGCCAATCATTTTTTAACAAAATGGATTCAATCATTTAACAGGAAGTTTGGTAATAAGACGAAGGAATCAATCTATGAGAAGGCACCTACGAAATCAGAGATGAATTTATTATTAGCACGAGTCGCAAATAGAAAAATCGATAGTGGGCATCACATTCGGTATCAAAATAACTACTATTTACCGACGGAGGGTAGCGAAGATCAGTACTTTACACGCGGATCAAAAGCCCTCGTTATCGAATCCTTTAACGGCGAAATCTATGTAAATATCGCTGAAAAAATATACACAACAAGGAGACTGAAAGAACATGACGACTATTCAACAGAGTTTGACCCGATTCCAGAGCAAAAAAAAGAAAGACGCCAGTATATTCCCCCACAATCTCACCCGTGGAAACTAGAGTCTTTCAAAAGATATCTTCGCAGCATCGGAAAAACACTCGAAGAATACGAAGCTGAACGAGCAGCTTAACACTCATTTTACCAAATACGGTCACATTAATGCAAGTTTTTACGAAGGAAAAGCTTGCATTAATGTGAGCTTAAGGTTTAGGACATTTTACCTTTCGCTTGACAATTACAGAATAATCATGTCTACTTTTAATAATATTATAATTCCCATCTGATTCATACAGTATGTGGATATTATCAAAATATTAAAACAACGGGTATCCTATGGATTCAAATTATTTAAAAATATAAAACTAAGTCGTTTCGTTTATAGTCCTCTTCAATTTAATCCATCATTCTTTATTGACAACGAGTCTAAATTTTAAAAAGCACCTCCACCACTATTACCTCCGGATCCTCCCGAGGTTGAACCTTTGCCAGTTAACCAATTCCAAATTGAATTCATTATTCTCACCTCCTTTCAATTTTAATAGGACTTTTCTCATTAACGGTAATTTGAGGAAATACCTAAAAACCATGAAAAACAAACTAATTGAGTTCTATATTTGCTCCCAAAACTTATACCTTAATGAACGCCCCTTTAGAAATTTATTATTTTAAGTTTAGGAAAATTATGTGTATTATTTATAATTGAGGGACTAGACTGCTAATGTTAAAAAAAGACTGATATAGTAGCATTTCCCCATCTACCATACAAAAAATGTCGAATTTCGGATGAAACCTAAAAATACGAATAATACTGTATTTCTATTATACGAGGATTGAAAATTCACTTTTTACCTAGGTACAGATTATTAAAAACAACTCCTAAACAAATTGCCATAGAGAACCCTATCAAAAAATTTTTGAACGCTATTCCTATTGCTATTCCTACACATACTCCTATCGATATTCCCAAAAATGAAACTTGCCCTTTCATAAAAACACCTCCATTGATTATTTTTCACTTTTAAACACTTTTTTTGTATATATTAATGCGGATATATGAAATAACACAACAATTGCAAATACTAATATAATTATTGAAATAACTATTTCTAAATTACTCACATTGTTGTTTATCATTCTAATCGGCATTGAAAAAGATGATATAAAAGGAACAAAAGATATCACCTTTAAAATACCACTATTTGGATTGTACAAGCCAATCATATAACTAAAAATGAATGATACCATGGTTACTAATGCTATAGGTAGTGTTACCTTTGAAGCATCTTCTATTCTATTAGAAAAAACACCACATAATCCTGAGAAAATAGTATATAAAATCACGCCTAACAATAAAAACAAAAATTGATATATCAAATCTTTGTAGGATAAATTACTAAAAAAATCTGATGAATTAATTAGGAAATTAAACTTGTCGTTTCCACGCACAAACAATATTAGAGGTATAGAAAATAAAGCGTATATACTTATTTGTGTTAATATGGTTAAAAATACTCCTATTAATTTTCCTAAAAAGTAGTTTTTAGCGGTCATACTCGACAAGATTACTTCTATTATCTTTGAAGATTTTTCAGTTGCAATTTCTTGACTCATAGTGGATGAATACATAATTATTATTAAAAACAATACTAATGAAACGATAACGGTTAATATCGATCGATAAATGTGGTCGTGATCATGTTTTTTATGATCAATATTCAATATTGGCTCTATTGATAATGCAACCGCTTGGTTCTCATCGATATTAGCTGTAATTTTATTTAATGATGATTGCATATAGCTTAAATTTTGAAGAATATCGTAATTAACAGAATTTACTACTTCATCATTATTTGAATAAAAATCACCAATAATTCTATCAGAGGTATTACTTACTTTTAAAAAACCATCAATCTCACTTTTTTTTAATTTATTCAGTATAATATTTTCAGTCTCTCCTGAAAATTTAAATTGAGTTGTAGAATTACTTTCAAATAAAACTTCTTGTTGTGCTTCATTTAGTCCACTTACAATTACAGTATTTTTTTCAATGTTTTTTATCTCAGGAATAAAAAATATAGCGCTTATAACTGCTATTATTGGGAGAATTATCATTAAGCGAAATGGTATTGATTTAATTTGCTTTAGCCATGTTTTTTTTATCACTATAAAAGTTTTATTCATTTTGAGACTCCATTTCCATATTAAATATCTCGTATAACGTTGGTGGTTGATGACTAAACAAACTAACATAACCTTCATTATCTGCTATTTCTTTAAAAATCACTTTGCCTATCGAGCTATCAGAAATAGAAATCAACCATTTATCATTTTCTAAGTTCTTTATATTTTGAACTCCTTTAATGTTTTTTAAATAGGTTGCATCTGAAGTTTCTACTAAAACATTCAATTTTTCATAATTCCCTTTTATATTATTAACTGAGTTATTTAGTATCATTTCCCCTTTTTTTAACATTAATATTTTATTACATAACCCTTCCACACTATCCATGTTGTGACTGGAAAAGATAATTCCTACGCCTTGAGTTTTTAGTCTTTTGATAATAGAAATCAATATTTTTATATTAGAGGGATCTAAACCACTAAAAGGCTCGTCTAAAATAATAAATTTAGGATTATGGATAAATGTACATATTAACTGTATTTTTTGTTGATTCCCTTTGGATAATTTTTTTATTATATCTTTTCTATCACCCTTCACATCCAGTTCTTTTAACCAATAATCTATTTTAGGTATTATATCTTTTTTTTTACATCCTTTTAACTCTGCAAAATAAATAATTTGATCTTGAACTGTAGATTTTAAATCTAATCCCCTTTCTTCAGGTAAATAACCTACATAATTATACTTATTCGTAGAAAATATATCTGAAGTAAAAACTATTTCACCTTCGCATACAGGGATAAAACTTAAAATAGCTTTTAATAAGGTACTTTTTCCTGCGCCGTTAGGTCCTATTAGACCTATAACATCACTTTCGTTTATAGAAAAATTAATATTTGACAAGATTTTTTTATTTGTATATTTCACACTTATATTATTTACATCCAACAAAATAACACTTCCTTTTTATACAATAGTATATCCGTAATCAACAATTATATTTTGTCCTCTGATCGCTTTACTTTTTTTATCAAAAAGAAATTCTATAGCATATATGATATCTTCCAACGTAACAAATCTTTTATAAGGAATTTTCCTACGCAATTTTTCTCCTTCTAAAGTGTTATTAAGAAATATTTGATTATTAGCTGTTATTATATATGACGGTGAAATAGCATTTATTTGAACATCTTTCTCTGTATTTTGTAATAAATCTATCGATATATTTTTAATAATTTGTATCAAAGCTGCTTTAGAAGCACCATATTCTATTCTTTTATCATGACCTACAACTCCATTTTGAGAAGCAATTACTACGATACTTGTATACTCTCCTAATAAATCATAAATACTTTTTAATAGAAAGACAAATCCTCTAACATTAACATTCATTGTGTAATCAAACATTTCTTCATTAGTAGAAAAAAAATCATTCATATAATTAATACCAGCAGAATATAGTATCTTATTAATAGGATACAACTCTTCACATGCTATATATTCTTTCAATTTTTTTAATTGTGATGAGTCTGTCACATCTATCTTTATTTGATAAACATTATCTGAAATTTCCATATTTTTTTGATATGAATGGTCAACTGAAATTATTTTATTATATTTACTTCTATTTTCTAAAATAAATTTCTTTCCAATAGATCCATTTCCACCTACGACTAGTATATTATCCATGTATATCCTTCTTTCTTCTAATTGTCTTCTAAATTAAATATCTAACTAATAAAATTAGATTATAAGATACTGTCAATATGATAAGAACGAGATTAATAGTACCAATAATTAAAATTTTGTTAGATACTTTTTTTTTATTTTTAAAAAAAGAAAAATATTCTTTCATGTAATCATCTGTTGATAGAATTGTAGAAATCATCCAATAACCATCCATCTTCAAAAAAGGAATACTATTAACTATTAATAAATTAATGTTAACTAGGTTAAATACATATAGATAGACATTATTATTTAAAATTGATAAAAAACAACCTATCCCTAATAGAACAATTTGACTTTTTATACCAGCACTCATTAAATAAAGTTTTTTGTTTTTATTAAAAAAATTCATAAACGGAACTGTTATAAAAAAAAGAGGTATAAAAAGATATCTTAATGAGAAACCTATATTAACTGTCTTCATATTTATTTCACTTTGGTAAACATATAGGTGTGAAATTTCATGTATCATACTTATAAATAGCTGACTAAATAAAGAAAAAAATATTATATTAAAATCCGCAATATTGATCATTTCCATATTTGTTATTGAAAAAAAATGATTGTAGATAATTGATACTACAACCAATAAAAAGTCAAGTCCATAATCCTGTGTAAAATACTATACAACGTTTCTATTGTTTCTTACTTGCTAAAATTTATATACTTTCTTGTAGAACTAATCCATTCTTCATGCAGGTCCATAAGAACTGCCCCAATCAATCGATTGGCTGAAGCATGATTTGGAAAGATTCGAATGATCTTTTCTCTTCTGCGAACCTCTTGGTTTAATCGTTCAAGAAGATTGGTACTTTTTAGTCGATTGTGGGAGTTACCTAGGACAGTATATTGAAAGGCATCTTCGAAGCCATTATCTAAGGTCTCGTAAGCTTTTGTGTATTTCTTTTGGTCGTAGTATTCTTCAACCAGACGATTTTTAGCTTCTCGTGCTAAATTAATATCCGTAAACTTGAAGATAGCTTTTACAGCTTCTCTAAAAGGTTTAGAATTCTTCTTAGGAATTGTTGTAAAGATATTTCTTAAGAAGTGAACTTGGCATCTCTGCCAACTTGCGTTGGTAAAGGATTTACGAATCGCAGATACTAAGCCTTTATGAGCGTCAGAAATAACGAGTTCTACACCTTGTAATCCTCTTTCTTTTAAGTATTCAAAGAAGTTAGACCATGTGTTATCACTCTCTTCATTTTGAATCATGAAGCCAATAATTTCACGATCGCCATCTTTGGTTATTCCAATCGCAATGTGACAACTCTTAGAAAGTACTCGATTATCTTCTCTAATCTTTATGTACAGGACATCAGTCATCAAGTAAGGATAGTTTATATCTGAAAGCGATCGATTTTGCCATTCATTGACCAGAGGGTCTAACTGTTCAGTCAGACTAGAAACAAAGGACTTAGAAACTGATTTACCACATAACTCCTCAACAATCTTAGAGACTTTACGTGTTGAAACGCCTGAAACATACATCTCAAGCATTGAAGCAAGCAGCGCCTTTTCATTTCGCTGATACCGCTCAAACACCGTCGGTGAAAACTCACCATCACGTGTTCTAGGTACTCTTAATTCAAGTGTACCAACGCGAGTCGTAAAGTCACGCTCGTAGTAGCCATTTCGTTGACTCTGACGACTTTCAGATCGTTCATAGTCATCAGCTTTAATGTATTCTGTTCGTTGGTTTTCCATCAACTGATTGAAAACTGTCGTTAAAATATTTTTAGACACATCATCTTTAACGGAATGTTCAATAATACTTTGAACCTCTTCGTTGTTCAGTGTAAAATGTACTTGGGTCATGTAAAGTCCTCCTGGGTATGTTTTTAATGGTTAAAAACATTGTACCGTAAAAGGGCTGTTACATGGCCTTTTAACTTTTACACAATTATATGGACTTTATCCAATAAAACAGCTAATATTACTGATTTATTTGAAGTTAGATATCGAAAAATAGGAAAAAATTTATTCAGATTTTTTATTTCTATTTTAAATTTAAATAAAGAAAAATCCGTCATACTTTTTGAGCTATTTTCATGTAAAAATGATTTTAAGGGATTATTTTTTTTCTTAACTTCTTCTTCTTTTAAATATTCGAATACTTCACCATCAGTTATAATCATTTTATTATTAAATTCATTATAAACAGCTAATTTATCATCATCGATAAATAATAAGTTTAGAATTATATTTTTTAGTTTTATACGTTTTACTTTAAGCATAATGTAATCCTTTTTTGAAGATAATATTTACACACGAAGCATATTTTTCCGCTGTCATAGTTAAAATTGGAAATAATGTTATACCATTATTTCTACCATCTGAGTAGATGTACACTAAGACCCCAATATTTTTAAGCTCTTCTATCAAGTTTAATAAATGTGGAGAATTTATTTCGATTGAAGCCATTGCACCTTTGCTTTTATATTTAAGATTATATTGTACAGCTATTTTATTAAAAGACTTCTCTAATAAATTCACATTATAAAATATTTCTTTTTCATATTTTATAAAGTAATCAATTGTTATTTTAGCAGACACCATTCCTAATAAATTTCCATTTTGAGTGGAAAAATGTTCGATATCTTTTCTAATAAGCTTACGTTCAATTTCCTTAGAAAATAAGACTGCTCCAAGAGGTGTAATTCCATTGTTTATAGATTTACTTAAACACAATATATCTGGTTTCTCTTCTAAATTAGTCAGATAAAAACGATTACCAGTTCTGTAAAAGCCTGTTGCTACCTCGTCAAAAATAGATATTATATTTCTTTCTTTTAATATTTTTAACAACTTATTAAAAAAATTACTATTTGAAAAATTTAGTCCTCCTGACGCAATTATAGGTTCCATAACAAAAAACATTATATCTTGATAGTTTTCCTCTATATAATCAATGATATATTGACATTTTTCTACGTTGTCTGGAAATGGTAGGTAAATAATATTATTTTTTAATAAACTATAATCATTATTTATAAGCGCATCTAATCCACTAACAGCCATTCCACCAAAAAAATTACCATGATATGAGTCGTTAAAAGTAACTATTTTCCCATTTTTCCCACAACTTTTTTGTGCTATTTTAATGGCTAATTCCATGGATTCAGAACCACTATTAGTAAAAAAAACTTTTTTAAAATCTTCAATTCCAACAAAATCAAGTAATTTTTTGGAAACTTCTTCATACAACGGGTTCTTATATGATTGAATATCTAGATATGGTATTCCTCTACCTAATAAATCAGAAAAACATCTAATTACGTCACTGTATAAATTTTCATCATACCCTAAAGATACGTTCCAAAGTCCACTTCTCAAGTCATAATATCTTTTTTTATTAATATCAATAAGTTCAAAGTTTATTGCAGATTCTACTATTAGATCACTATACAAAGTTGAACTATTTACACTACCGGATAATAGTGTATATCCACTATTCATCTCCCAGCCTCCAATGCATCATTTTGTAGCTATTGTTACTTTCTACAAAAACTTTCTTAAAATTAAAATTAGTAAATAAAGAATTTATATCTTGGTCGGTATGCATATACTTTACACTGTATCCTAAATGATTTTTTGCATATATATTATATACGATCTTATTTCCATTTATAAAATTAGTGAAATAGTATGTTGTGTTTTCAAAGCTTTCTTTTTGCAATTGATTAGATGTTTCTAAAAAAAAATTTGAATCTATAATGTCAAAAAAAATATTTCCATTCTTTTTAAGAATTTTTCTTAATAGTGTAAGAATTTTTTCAATCTCAGCGAAAGAGAATAACGAGATAGTAGTTGCTGGAATTATAACAGCATCATACTCCTTTTTTTCATTCCCTAGTTCAAATATTGACATATTTTTTACAAATTGTCTAAACTTTGAAGGAATACAACTCATCATTTCTTTTGATAATTCAATTCCAGTTATATTGTATCCACTCTTTCTAAGTGGAGTAAATATCCTTCCAGTACCTGTTCCTATTTCTAAGATTTTTTCATTTTTTCCTAATACTTTTTTATAAAATGATAAATCATTAAGTTCTGTTGCATAATTATAATATTCAATAAATGTTGGAGATTTGTATATATCATTCGTTATTTCAGAGCTTTTAATTTTATGATAAAAGTGTTTTGAAATATAATCTTCATGCATTTAAAAGTATCTCCCTTCCGTTATTGATCAAGTTAATATCAATTTCATTTTCTTCTTCTGAAATATTTTTTAATAAAATTTCAAAAATTTCAAAAAAAGTAGCATCAACATCAAATAATCTTTTTTCCAACATGTTATATAAAAAGTATTTATCTTTATTCTCACAAAATCCAATCCATTTTGAAAACTCATTGTCTGTATCAGTAGGAAGGTATTTGTATGAATTATATGCTGTTACAAAAACATATTCCTTTTTATAAAGGTTATTGATTTCAATAGATAGAAAAAATATATCTATTAATCTGTTAGAATACTCCTTTTTCAATGGTTTAGAATGTATTGAATAGTTGTTTTTAATGTCTGTAATTCTGCTATCTATATTTCCTAATTTTGTAGTTCTCCTAATATCTAAAAATATTTGATTATTCTCAATAATAAGTCTATTTAATTTAAATTTGTTTAATAGTGGATATATATCTAAAATATTACTTGATTTTAAGTCACTTTTTCCTGTATTAATGAAGAAATATAAATATTTTTCTATTTCTTCTACTTCTAATTCATAAATATCATCGATGTTTGTATTTTTATATTTTTCATATATTTCATATATTAAAGGCAAGTTTTTTTCTTTTTCAACTAGATTAGTGTTAAAAATTAGTACAGAATTTAAAAAACATGAATCAACAACCGTGCTGTTCAATAAATTTATATCGTTTTGACCAAATACATAAATGTGTTTAATATTTCCTGATTTCATTTTTTCAGGATATGCCCCTGTAATTAATGATTTAAAACTAAATTCATACATTTTTAAAAAATCGGATTCTAACCTATCTACATATTTAATTTCAGGGAAATATACCACATTATATTTTACAGTACCTTCTAAGTAATTTTTTATTCTTTTTAATCTTGAACTCTCTACATTTGAAATAAAATAAACTTCCTCATATTCTTTGAATTCTATATAATCTTTAAAACTCTCAAATGTTTCATTATTAAAATCTAATCGTTCAAAATCAATATCATTACCATATGCATTTCTTACTAATTTCTGCTCTTCTAGTGAAAATTCTTCGTCAAATAAAATCTCTTCATAATCCTGAACCTTAAAAAAAACTTTTTTATTAAACATTATTAAAATAACCCCTTTCATTTTCTATTGTACTACTTTATATAGTATATAGAAAGTTGTTTTTTATTAAATAATAAAACAGTTATATTTGAAAGATTATATATTTAAAAAATATTGGTATTTTTATTTTAATGTTGTATAATAGAAAATATTGGAGGTGTTATAAATGCTTAAGTTTGAAGAAGTAGATAGTGAGAAACTTAATTGTGGTTGGTGTATGGGTGGTGGTGTCGTTGGCGGTATCGCTTTTGTCGGGTGTGTATTATGGATCTTAACTTAAATTAAAGGGGGGAATAACATGTTGAAATTTGAAGAAGTATCAGTTGAAAAATTAAACAGCCATGGAACAGACTTTTGGACCGGATTTATTGGTGGAGCTGGCATTGCTATTGGTATAGGTGGAATCATATTAACATAAAAATTAAGCTTTATTTTTCAAATTGAGTAATAAAACCTATCTGTTTGTATATAATAAAAAATATTTTAAATAGAAATCTTATAGTTTATATGACCTAAAAAGTAGCCCATGTATCAAGATATACATGGGTTACTTTTTCTTAAAATAGTATTCTATTTTGAGAACCATACACTTAAAGGATTTTATTATTCTTAAACATTTTGTATTAGAACGAATAGAATAGTTCATTGTAGTCACTAACAGAAATTACTAAAAATTAATTTATATATATAACAAATTTACTAGTTTTTCATAAAAATACTACCTTTATTCCAAAAAAATAACGGTTAAAAATTACACAGGTAAATTTCTTATAAAAGGTTTTTTACATTAAATATCAATAAACACAATGTACAAAATACAATTCCTAGCATCATACAACCAATCTCTGTTTGTTGTTTTTTTAATAAAAAAAATGGTCTACTTAACGAAATCAATTCTTTGATTTATTGTTGATATAAGAAAATCGTAACTTCTTGTGTCTTTCTTTAAAAAAAAAATAGGTTCTATAATATATCATGTTGGTGAGTGAAACACTCGTCAACACTTCTTTACGTTTCGCTACAAAAAAAGACAGCCAATTGATAAAATAAAGTCTACCAAAACCAAATCACCAGGAGGATGTCCTTATAAATCATGATATGCGAAAATTACTTGGATTAACAGATAAAATCTTCATTTTGAAAAAAACTTTTTAGAAAAACGAGCGGCGAATGGACAAACTCTTTTTATTATTCATGGAAAACTGGACTACCGTCCTTCTCACTGTGACCATTGTGGAAATCAAAACCAAGAAAATCTTATTCGATATGGATTTTATCGAACCGAAACTCAACTTCCACGAATGAACCATTATACAATAAAATTAGCTTTGAAACGAACGCGTTTTTTCTGTCATCATTGTGGCTCAACCTTTAGTGCAAAAATATCCATTGTTGCACTAAAAGATCCACCTTGCGGCATCTTTAAAACATCAAATTGCGTTAGACTTAACCGAAAATCTATCTTGTACATATATTGGGCAAACACAAGATGTTTCAAGTGCGATGAGTTTTATTTATGTAGACGGAAAAACTCATCAGCTCATTGATATTCTTAAAGACTGAACACTGCACCATCTGGTCACTCATTTTATGAGTTATTCTCATAAAGCACGACTCAATGTAAAATACTTGGTTATTGATCGATTTCATATTGTTCAACATATACAACGACCCTTTAATACTTTACGGATTCAACTAATGTATCGATTCAAGTAAAGCAACTCGGAGGATGCAAAAAAGTATCGTCGTTTAAAACGATACTGGTCCTTATTTTTTAAAGATTCCAATCAGTTAGACACAGAAAAACATTTTTATAATCGCTTGTTTAAACGACCACTTTGCCAAAAAGATATCATGAATGAACTCTTAACCTATCATCCAATTCTCAAACAGGCTTATGATGAAATGCATTTGCTTAAGTATTCCATACTTTGTAAAAATAGTGAGTTATTTTTCGATTTACTCGACCAATTACCAAAGAGCTTACCCGACTGATTTCGTAAGAAACTGACTTTCTTAAAAAAACATAAGGAAGGCATCTCAAATGCCATTCATCTTCCTTATTCTAATGGAATCGTTGAAGGATTAAACAATAAAATCAAAATCATTAAACGAGTTGCCTATGGCTACCGGAACTTTATAAACTTTCGTACACGAATTTATCTAATTCAAGGAGAACTTTTAACCCAAAACAAGAGAAAAGAAAAGTAGGTGAGGAATTAAAATTCTTCACCTACTCCATGATTTTAGTCAATTGATTCTTCACCAACAAAATTTGACAAAGGGCCATTTAAGAAAAAGCAACTAAGACGAAATTCATGAATTCCGCCTTAGTTCTGTAATTTATAAATACTAAAATTATTTATTTCCCACTATTTTCTGGCATCACATCGACAATCGCATCTGCCAAACGGCCAAATTCGGTTAACGATAAAGTTTCCCCACGTCTTGTCGGATCAATCTCAGCCAGCTCTAAGACTTTTGTCAATTTTTCACGAGTTTCCTCATCTTTTCCATAACGAACTAATAGATTATTCCATAACGTTTTACGGCGTTGCACAAAGGCTGCACGAGCTACTTGGAAGAAAATTCGTTCATCCTTCACTTTTACACTTGGCTCGGCTCTTCTCGTTAATTTGATAATCGCTGAATCGACATTAGGCTGTGGTACAAAAACAGTTTTTGGTACAATAAAGGCAATTTCTGCCTCCATGTAGTACTGAATTGCAATCGATAAAGAACCATAGGCTTTTGTACTTGGTGAAGCTGTAATTCGATCGCCAACTTCTTTTTGGGTCATAATTACTAATCCATCAATCCGAACTGTTGATTCTAGGAAATGCATAATAATCGGTGTCGTAATATAATAAGGCAGATTCGCCACAACCATTAAACGCTCTTCTAAGTCAATTCGGCTGCTTAAAATTTCAGAAAGATTTGCCTTTAAAACATCATTATGAACAATTTCAACATTGTCGTAAGGGCTTAGTGTATCCGCCAAAACAGGCAGTAAACGGTCGTCAATTTCAAACGAAACGACTTTTTTACTTGCTCGTGCTAAAGGTTCGGTTAACGCTCCGATTCCCGGTCCAACTTCAACAACGTTCGTATTTTTATTTAAATCAGCTGCTGCAACGATGTTTACTAACACATTTCCATCGACAATAAAATTTTGTCCTAAGCTTTTCTTGACAGAAAATCCATGTTTTGCAAGGATTTCTTTAGTTCTACTAGGTGTTGCAATGTCCTTATGTTGGGTCATGTTCGTCCTCCAAGATTTGTTGCATCGCTTCAATTACTTCTTCAGGCGTAATCTGAAACATCTGCAATCTTTTTTCAAGTTGTTTGCCGTTAGTATACCCGATATTTAACGCAGCGCCTAGCTTTTCACGTCTTTTCTTAGCAAATTGACCTGCTAAAAGCCCAGCATCAATCAATAGTTGACGAGAAATTAAGGATTCTTTTTCAAGAGTCTCCGTATAAGCTTTACTTAGCGCTTCACGGATTACCTCAGGCTTGGCATGTTCGATTCCTAGACTTCCTTTACCTTTTGGCTTGGCATCCTCTACTTTTAAAAAAGCATGCTTAACGCCGGGTACTGCACGGGAAATCGTTTTGCGAATTTTTTCTCCTGGAAAATCAGGATCCGTAAAGACAATAACACCTCGAGTTTCCTGTGCTTTAGCAATTAATTTCAATGTAGCATCATCAATTGCCGAACCTCTCGTTTCCAAGGTATCCGCATCCACTGCTTCTTTAATCCGACGAGTATCGTCACGACCTTCAACAACGATGATTTCTTTGATTTTTTTCATCGGTCTAACCTAAATAATTTTTTGGCATTCGCTGTTGTTTGCTTAGCCACTTCTTCGTAAGAAAGACCCCTAAGTTCCGCAACTCGTTCTGCAACATATTTTACATAAGCCGGTTCATTTCGTTTTCCTCTAAAAGGGACTGGCGATAAATAAGGCGCATCTGTTTCAACTAATAACTTATCAAAAGGAACTTTTGTCGCAACTTCGTGAACGTCAAACGCTTTTTTAAAGGTTACAACACCACTCATAGAAATATGCATTCCAAGATCTAAAAAGCGCTCCATCCATTCCACATCTCCACTAAAACTATGCATAATGCCACCAATATCCTCAACATGCTCTTCTTTAAGAATTTGGTAGGTATCCTCAATAGCATCTCGCATATGAATACTAATAGGCAAATTCAATTCCTTCGCAATCTGCATCTGACGGCGAAAAACGGTTTTTTGTACATCATGAGGAGACGTATCCCAATGATAATCCAAGCCCATTTCTCCCATTGCGACAACTTTAGGTAATTGTAATTGTTCGATTAACTTTGTCTCGATTTGATCGGTATATAAATAAGCTTCTGTTGGATGCCAACCAATAATACTATAGAGTTCTGGATAATCTTGACTTAACTGTAACGATTTCTCAATCGTCTTCTCATCAAATCCCACAATCGCCATATTTGTTACATCATTGGCTTTTGCCCGTGCTACAGCTTCTGGAATCTCAGCATCAAAAGCGGAATCATTTAAGTGTGTATGTGTATCAAATAACATTTATTTTTTCCTCCCTTTCACAATAGTTGGATTAAAACGACAAACACCCTGCCGAAGTTAAACAGCAGGGCTCTATCTTTAAACGAAGCTCATTCAATAAAAGAATCAACCCCCATTTTATTTAGGCGATTTCAGAACCATTTCCAGCTGATTGTGGAGCTTCAATCACTTGAAGAACACCATCTTTTTCAGCAGAAAGAATCATTCCTTGGCTAATTTCACCACGCATCTTACGCGGTTTTAAGTTAGCAACAATCACTACTTTTTTACCAATTAACGCTTCAGGTTGTGGATACCACTGAGCAATTCCAGATAAGATTTGACGGTGATCCTTGTCCCCAGCATCTAAACGGAATTTAAGCAATTTATCTGCGCCTTCAACTTTGCGACAGTCGATAACTTCTGCAACTTTTAATTCAACTTTATCAAAGTCTTCGTATTTAATTTCCTTCTCTTTTGTTGAAACTAATTCAGTATCTTCTGGACTCCACACACCTGTTTCCTCCTCTGCTGTTTCAGCATCTACCGGTTTGCCTGCTGCCATCTGTTCTTTAATATAGTTTGCCTCTTCCTCTAAATCTAAACGCGGGAAGATTGGTGTTCCTTTTTCTACAACTTGTGTATTTTCTGGGAATTGACCGAATCCAACTGTTTTAAAGTCACCAGCCCATTCGCCAGTGATACCTAATTGAGCAAAGATTTCTTTTGGAGCATGAGTCAAGAATGGTTGTAAAAGAATTCCTGAAACCCGCAAGCTTTCCGCTAAATGAACCATCACACTATCTAGCTCAGCTTTTTTCGTTTCATCTTTGACTAACTTCCAAGGCTCTGTTTCATCGATATATTTATTTGCACGAGAAATCAAACGCCACACTTCAGCCAAAGCTGTACTAAACTGCATGTTGTCCATTTCAGTTTGATAATTAACAACAACTTCTGCTGCTAATTCTTTTAGTGGTGCATCAAAATCCGTGACATTTCCTACATAATTCGGCACCGCTCCACCACAATATTTATTAATCATGGCAACTGTTCGGTTTAGCAGATTTCCTAAGTCATTCGCTAAATCATAGTTCACACGAGAAACAAAATCTTCTGGCGTAAAGACACCGTCGCTACCAAATGAAACTTCACGCATTAAATAATAACGTAATGCATCTAGCCCAAAATGCTCAACTAACATTTCTGGATAAACAACATTGCCTTTTGATTTCGACATTTTGCCATCTTTCATTAATAACCAACCATGTCCGAAAATTTTCTTAGGTAATGGTAGTTCAAGAGCCATTAACATAATCGGCCAATAAATTGTATGGAAACGTACGATTTCTTTTCCAACCATATGCACATCGGCAGGCCAGAATTTATCGTATAACGTTGTATCATCGGTACCATATCCTAAAGCAGTAATATAGTTTGCTAAAGCATCAATCCATACATAAATAACATGTTTTGGATTACTTGGTACTTTAACACCCCAAGTAAATGTCGTTCTTGAAACAGCTAAATCTTCCAAACCAGGTTTAATGAAGTTGTTAATCATTTCATTCTTACGTGATTCTGGTTGAATAAAGTCAGGATGTTCTTCATAGTAAGCTAGCAAACGATCTGCATATTTGCTCATACGGAAGAAATAAGACTCTTCTTTAATCAGTTCAACTTCATGACCACTTGGCGCTTTCCCACCAATTACATTGCCGTCAGCATCGCGATAAACTTCTTCTAATTGTGTTTCAGTGAAAAACTCTTCATCAGGAACCGAGTACCAACCAGTATATTCACCTAAATAAATATCACCTTGAGCCAATAATTTTTCAAAAATATCACCAACAACCTTCTCATGAATTGGATCTGTTGTACGGATGAATTTATCATTACTGATTTCTAATAAACGCCAAACTTCTTGCATATGGTCAGCCATTGTATTGACATATTCTTGCGGTGTAATGCCTAGTTCATCCGCTTTATTTTCGATTTTTTGACCATGTTCATCACTACCAGTTAAATAGAATACATCGAAATCTTGCATTCTTTTATAGCGTGCCATTACGTCACAGGCTATTGTTGTATAGGAGTTCCCAATATGTAGCTTACCGCTTGGGTAATAAATTGGGGTTGTAATATAAAAGGGCTTTTTTTCAGTCACTTAGTGTGCCTCCTTGAGTATTTTAAATTTCTAGACTACTGGCTATTCTTAAATAGTATAACATAAAATGAAACTAGAATGCTGGATAACTGCGAAAAATCCAAGGAAAACCAAGGATTTTTCAGATTAAATTTCCATAACAAATCGTTAGTACCCTTTAAACATATCGATCGCTTCTTGGCGCATTTTTGCATGCTCTACAATTGGAAAGGGATAATCCTCACCAATCTTAATCTGTAATTTTTGCTGCAATTCACTAGGCATTTTGCTTGGTTCGTGAAGGTATTTCAGCGGAACTTGCTCCAAAACAGGTAAATACTGCCGAATAAACAAACCATCTTTGTCAAAACGTTGGCTTTGAGTAGTTGGATTGAATATTCGGAAATAAGGAACGGCATCGGTTCCAGTTGAAGCCGCCCACTGCCAGCCACCAATATTAGAAGCTGCGTCATAGTCAATCAACTGCTGAGCAAAATAGGCTTCGCCTTCACGCCAATCAATCAGCAAATCTTTCACTAGAAAAGAAGCAACGACCATTCGTAAACGATTATGCATCCAGCCTGTTTGATTCAGTTGTTTCATCGCCGCATCAACTAAAGGAAAACCTGTTGCGCCATTTTTCCAAGCTTCTAAAAAGCTCTGATTTTGATTCCAACTAAGCTGACGATACTTCTTTTGAATTTCCAACTTATTTTGCTGAGGATTTTCAAAATAAATCATATTATAAAAATCTCGCCAACATAATTCTTTAATATAGGTTGCTTTTCCTTCCGTATCTGTAGCTTCTTGATTCACTCGATGATAAACTTCACGAATCGAGATTTCACCTGTTCTTAAGTATTGAGAAAGGCGACTCGTTCCATCAATACTTGGACTATCACGCTGTACATGATACTCTTCTACACTAAACTGAATAAAATGACTAAGTTGTTTGCGCGCGACAGAAGCTCCAACCTTTGTTAACCAAATCGGATTAATGACTGCCGTCAACTTTTCTAGCTGTTCTTGACCTTGTTGAAAGAACTGTCGTTGATCGATGGAACATTGCGCTAGCTGCTCTTGATTAATTTTTTGGAAACGAGGTTTTTCTAGCTGTTTCCACTTGTTGTAATAAGGCGTAAATACTTTAAAGGCTGTACCATCTTGTTTCCGGATGTCCGTAACACCATGTAAATGACTATCTTGAAAACTATAAGTATCAATCGCTAAATTTGCTAAAAGGGCTTCCATTTTTTGATCTCGCTCTCTGCCAAATCCACGCTGATCTTGATTGTAGTAAAGCTTTGTTAGTTTAGGTAGTTGCTCCTTTAAAGCAGTAAAGGCCGTTTCAAGATCGCCATAGATAAAATGAATTGGAAAACCTGCCGCTTCGGCTACTTTACTAAATTGAGCGACTGCACTAAAAAAGTAGGCATGATTCATACTGTTGGGCTTAAATTGTTGCGGATTAAGATGAAAAATAGCGACTAATGAGTCTGTTTTATTTTGCTGAATAGATAACGCTTCGATTAAGGCTGTATTGTCGGTTAATCTCAAGTCCTTGCGAAATAAAAATCCAGTTATATTCATACCAAACTCCTTTCTTACTGAAAATTAAGTTTGTTTGTATTATGAAATAAAAGTCATAAAAAAACAACTAATTCAAACTAAAAAAGCTTTTTAAGTCTGTTAAGGATAGCTTTGCTGTACTCTCTGCTATTTTGCCTTCACTTCACTTAAAAAGCCTATTCGTTATTTTTTCATTTGATTAACTTATGGCGCATAATTTTTCCTGCAGCATTACGAGGAAGTTCTTTTAAAATCATAAACTTTTTAGGAATCTTATAGTGGGCCAATTTGATACGGCAAAATGCTTTCATCTGCTCTTGATCTACTATCTGTCCCTCTGATAAAACCACATAAGCTACCGGAACTTGCTCCCAATCAGCATCTTGAATCCCAATCACGGCAACATCTTGAACCCCTGGAAACTCTAATAAAACATGTTCTACCTCAGCAGGATAGATATTCTCACCACCAGAAATAATAATATCTGTCAACCGACTCACGATAAATAAATAACCATCTTGATCCAAATAACCAACATCTCCTGTATGAAACCAATCCGTCTTTTTAAATGCTGGCTGGTGCAAGTAACCTTTCGTAATATTCGGCGCCTTCAACAAAATTTCCCCATGTTCATAAGGAGCGCACTTCTCTTGATTTTCCGTCACAATCTTTAACTCAACTGGAAATAAAGGCAGTCCCGAAGAACCGATTTTTTCCTCTGCCATTTGCATATTAAGAGCTACAACTTGAGAAGCTGTTTCAGTCATTCCATAAGATTGAATAACTGGGATACCGTGCTGTTGACACATCGTTAACGTTCCTACATCAATCGGTCCTCCACCTAACAAGAGACAGCGAAAATCAGGATGATAGTTTTTCGCTCCTAAATTCACTAATAATCGTTTTAACATTACCGAAACAACGGAAATCATCTTGCCTTCACCTGAAATTAAATAACGATTAATCTCCTCTTCATCAAAAGTGGCGAATAAGTAAACCGGCATCCCATAAATTAAGCTACGCATCATAATCGAAAAACCACTAATATGAAATAACGGAACTGGACACAACCAGCTATCCTTTTCAGATAAACCTAAGTTCAAGGCTGAACCCATTGCACTCCACCAATGATTGTTAAACGTTTGCTGAACACCTTTTGGTAATCCCGTTGTGCCTGAAGTGTACATAATCGATGTCACTTCGTCTAAGTCAAATTCAGAGATAGGCACACATTCTTTTTCAGGTAATTTTTTTAGTTGTCGAAAACTCAAAGCTTTTTCTTGCCAGAGTAAATCCAATCCCTCAATACTATCTGTGAACTCCTCTTGATAAACTACTTTGGCTACTTTTGCATCCTTAAGTTGATGGGTAATTTCATTGGCTGTCAACCGATGATTTAGAAATACGATTGGGTGACCTAATTGTTGCAATGCCAAAATTAAAAAATAAAGTTTGGCTGAATTTCCACCTAAAACAGCAATTGGCGCTTTTTTTAGCACGTCTAATTGATTCAGTTGACTCGCTACTTTTAAAACTTCCTTTTGTAACTCGCTAAATGTCCAACTCTGTTCTTGATACACAAGAGCCTTCTGATTCGGTGATAATAAAACACGCTTTGTTAGCCAATTCTCCATTGAGTAAATTCTCCTTTCATAAAAAAACTGAACTCAATGAGTTCAGTTTGATGATTTCTCTATTTTATGGGAATTTTGGAAATTGATTAAAGTCTGGATCGCGTTTTTCTAAGAACGCATTTTTACCTTCTTTAGCTTCTTCGCTTGTATAATACAGTAACGTTGCATCCCCAGCAAATTGTTGCAAGCCAGCTAATCCATCTGTATCAGCGTTCATTGCTGCTTTAATAAAGCGTAGCGCTGTTGGACTTTTCTTCAACATCTCTCTAGCCCATGACATTGTTTCAGTTTCCACATCGGCAACTGGGACAACCGTATTAATCCAGCCCATCTCCAATGCTTCTGTCGCTGTATATTGACGACACATAAACCAAACTTCTTTTGCCTTTTTATGACCAATGACGCGCGCTAAATACCCAGAACCGTAGCCTGCATCAAAACTCCCAACATTCGGGCCTGTTTGACCAAATTTTGCATTATCTCCAGCAATTGTTAGATCACAAACTAATTGCAAGACATTCCCGCCACCAATTGACCAGCCTTTTACCATTGCGACTACTGGTTTTGGAATCACACGAATTAAACGTTGTAAATCTAACACATTTAGACGAGGAATATTATCTTCTCCAACATAACCACCATTGCCACGAACACTTTGGTCGCCACCTGAACAAAAAGCATTATCTCCTTGTCCAGTTAAAATAATCACGCCAATATCTGAATCATCTCGGCTAATTGTAAAAGCTTCAATCATTTCTGAAACTGTTTTAGGCGTAAATGCATTGTGAACCTGTGGGCGATTAATCGTAATTTTCGCAATATGGTCCGTTTTTTCAAATAAAATTTCATCGTATTCTTTAATTGTTTCCCAGTTTTCTGTCATGGATATAAGTCTCCTTTATTGGTTCATTTACTTTACTAGTTTACCTCATTTTAACAGAAAATACTTGCTTTCTGACCCCATTTCCCCTAATTTGTGGTAAATTTAAAGAGAGATAAGTAAATGAAGGAGGCAATTTCATGGATTTAATGGAGTTTTTAGGAATTAAAACGGTTTCTATCACTAAAGAAGAGGTCTGTCTAGAACTAGATATTCAGGAACAACACAAACAACCTTATGGCGTTATGCATGGAGGAATCTCAGCCGTCTTAGCTGAAACCGCTGCTAGTCTAGGAGCAAATGCAAATCTAGATACAACTAAACAAGTTGCTGTTGGTCTAGAGTTAAATCTCAATCATTTACGCGGTGTCACATCTGGTATTCTTCAAACTTACGCAACTCCTCTTCACATCGGCAAACAAACCCATGTTTGGGAAATTAAAATCAACAATCAAAAAGATCAGTTGATTAGCGTAGGGCGTTGCACATTATTTGTTCAAAAACTAACAAAATAATCACTAATTATTTAGTAAAAAGGAGCTATTTTCATGGATAAGAAAAAAGAAACCCGAGCCAATTATCAAAAGTATCATACATTTGAATTTTTAGAAAAGCGGCAAAATGATCCTGCTTGGCGTGATCAATATTTACAGGTAAAAGCGGAAAGGCAACGAGCTACAATCAAGGCTTTCATTTTCTCTTTCGCACTATTCGCTGTCGCATTACTTTTTATTTTCGTGCTGTATCCTGCTTTTGATAATGCTATGAATAAACCAAATAATTCTGACGATATTCAAGAGCTAGCTTATTCAACTAGGGAATCTGATACTAGTGCGGATACAAGTTCAAGGACTACTTATGCAAGACAAGATACCAATTCCCAAATAACAAATGACCCATCAACATCTGAAAGCAATTCTACTTATACAGAAAATCCACCAAAAGTTTATTCAGAACTAGAAAAACAAGAAATCAATGAACAATTTCTTAATTGGGCTGGAGAACGTGCAAAAATTGCCGGGATGGCAGTAAACTCAGCTTATTTCAATCATGGTGCTAGTGGTATTGGAGATTGGTATGCACGAACTCCCGATGGCTTAGTTCAAGTCCAACAACAAGTGAAAGAAGGAAAACCAGGATATGATTATTTCTCCATTCATTCTTTAGGAGGCGTCGTCTTTTACTATTCCTTAGCTGATGAACGAGGGAAAAGTGACGAGATAAATGATCAAAAAAAATTGATTTCCTCTACTGCCACTGGATTTAACGTGATTGCTGATAGTGACCAGCCTATTGTAAAATACCTTTTAGGTGATAACGGTGTTGTTTACGAAGCCAACAGTACTGGAGCATTTTCAGATTATTTCTATGTTGCAGATAACACTGGAGATCTAACTGCTCTTTATAAACCTGAGGAACTGAAAGACTTTATTGTATCAAAAGACACTGCTGCCCAAGAGGAATTTAAACGTATTTTAGGACAGTATCCTAATTAAATAAAAAAATAGCTAATTAAAAAAATTGAAGACTATGCAACCCTCCTAAAATTAGAAGGGTTGCATAGTCTTACTTTATTATTCAGACAGACACAACTACTATCAACTGTATATAAGTAGTAAAAAATAGTATACATGTATCAAACGATCCGTAGATAGCTGAATGATTTAGGAAAATATGCGATTGTCCTCCTTCCCCTATGAATTATCCGGGTAATTCTTACTAGAACCTATCTGTTTACATACTAGCAACCAGTCAGTGATTGACATCTTCTTTACTTAATTTTATAAATAAAAAAATTGATTTTTAGTGTTTCATGATCAAAATTCCATTTTTTTATTTGCATTTCTCTCGATTTACTGTTAACCTTATTTTAAAATAAGGTTAACTAAAAAAGGAGAACACACCTATTATGCGCAACGAAAAATTAAAACAATTGATCCTTAATGCTGAATTTGCTATCATGCTAGCTATTATTGCTCAAATCACCATTCCGTTTGGTCCAATTCCCTTAACTGGGCAAACATTTGCAGTTGGAATGATTGCTACTATCTTAGGCGGATGGAACGCTATGATTTCTGTATGTATTTACTTACTCTTAGGCTTAATTGGAATTCCTGTCTTTGCTGGATTTTCTTCAGGACTAGGCGCCTTATTAGGACCTACTGGTGGATTCTTAATTGGCTTTATTTTTAATGCTTTCATTACAGGTTGGTTATTAGAAAAAACATCATTTACCCTTTCATGGGCAGTTTTTGCTAATTTAATTGGGGCCCTTGTTACGTTATTATTTGGTAGTATTTGGTTAAAATATGGAGCTGGTATGGAATGGACTGCTGCTTTTAATGGTGGTTTTATCCCCTTCATCCTTCCTGGAATTATCAAAGGAATCCTGGCTGCTATTTGTGGAATTGCGGTACGTAAACGTTTGGTTCATGCTCACTATTTACCAGAATAACTGCGAATATCAAAAAATAACCCTTAAGCCAATGAGTCTAACTCTTGGTTTAAGGGTATAATTTTACTTAAGTTTTATTTCCATGTTGTAATTTCTGAGATAGGCAAACGCACAGATTCATAACCAGCATCTACGGCTTTTCCAATGGATACAATCATAACTGGAATATAGCGTTCTGGATCTAAGTCAAAAGCTTCTGCTAATTTATCTTTTTCAAACCCACCGATTGGATTCGTATCATAGCCATATGCACGTGCAACTAACATCAATTGCATTGCTGCTAAACTACCATCAATCAAAGCAACTTCTTGTTTTTGTGTTTTTGACATCCCGTCGTAGTAAGGCGTTAATGCAGCTAATTGTTGTTCTTTAATCTCCGCAGGCATTAATCCTTTTTCAACAGCCGTTCCATAAATAGCCTCTGAATAATCAAAACTGTTCATGTCACCAAATATTAAAATCATTGCTGATGATGAGTCATTTTGCAGTGTGTTAAAACGAATTAAAGGTTTTAACGTTGCTTTAGATTCCTCAGATTCTACAACAACAAAACGCCATGGTTGCATGTTCACTGAAGAAGGTGCTGTGACAGAATCGGCTAAAATTTCAGTCATTTCTTCTTTACTAATCTTCACTGTAGGGTCGTAGTTACGTAGAGAACGGCGCCCTTTAAGTATATCTTCAAAATTATTATTTTTATAGCTTGTAGTTGTCATTTTCGTTAGCCTCCAATTATTTAGTTCGATTTTTTTCGAACAAACACACTATAGCATTATCTTTAATTATTGTAAAGTTATTTATTTGTGTTATAGTAAGGGCATGAAAAATTCAAATTCACCTGAAACCTGTAACAAGTTAGCAAATTTTTTCCAAGCTTTGAGCGATCCTATTCGGTTAGATATTGTAGCCTGCTTATTAGAAGTTAAAGAAAGGAGAATTAAAACCGATTGTTACGCAATTTCTAAATCTACGTTATCTCACCATATTAAAATTTTAAAAGATGTAGGACTTATAAAAGTAAAAAAAGAAGGCGTCACCCATATTTATTATTTAGATAGGGAAGAAATCAATCAACAATATCCAGGTATTTTAGATTTGCTTACATTAAAATTAGTAACTCAAGAAAATCAACCTTACGTTTAAATGAAGAAAAAGCATTTCCTGACAATGGAAATGCTTTTTTACTAAGTCACTTTAGCATTCAAACTCATTAATTTTACCTTGATTCTTTCTTGAATTTACATAGATTCAAAATCACTTCAATTTTTTTACGTAAATTCTCCATATTTCCTAAATGAAAGAAAAAATAGTCATCCGTTAAAATGAACATGATATTGCCACTTATAGAACGCATTAACTTTATTAAGATTAGTTGAATTCAAAGCAGTCTACTATAAAAAAAGGGGAATCAAGGGAAGACATAACTGCACTATCAGAAGGTATTACATCCAAAAGGAAAACAAATAATTGACTAATTTTTCATGATGTATTTCAATTATCTAGCTAATAAATGGAGTGTATATTTTTTATCCACCACTATTATTCATAAAACAGTACTATTCTATTGACAATATTTAATTTGATGCTATGATGGAATTGACATATTAATTTATCAATAAAAAGGAGATTTACTATGAAAAAACAATTAATTCTATCAGCTGCTATTATTAGCCTAGGAGCAACTTTATTTTTAGTCCAACCACAAAAGGTTACAGCGGCATCAACTTCTGCAAACTTTGCGGTTAAACAGGAACGTTTAAATCAGCGTTTAGAAAAAATATTAGCAAAAGTAGATACACATGTTCAAGCTAAAGTTACTGAAAAATTTGAGATAAAAAAAGCTGCTCTTGCAGAAGCTGAAAAAAAAGCTCAAGAAGCTACAGCTTTAGCTGCTGAAACTGCTAAAGCCGAACAAAAAGCCCAAGAAGATGCAAATGTTGCAGCAGAAGTATCAGCTCAACAACAACCAGTCCCAGAGGCTCCTGCTCCTACTCCTGTTGAAACACCAAATACAGAAACAGCTGCTAGTCCTGAAGCAACACCAGAAGTTAATTCTGGTGCCTCACAAAATTGGCAAGAATATAAAAATAAAGGTCAAGACTTCGGTAACAGACTTAGTGATCCTAACTTAACACCTGAACAACGTCAATCTATCGTGAGTGAAAAGAAAGATTACTATAAAAATCGTTAATCTAACATAATTAAATAAATAGACATCTGATTCCAAGCTAAATGCATCTTATTTAGTTTGGAATCTTAATATATAATGAATGAACGGAGCGGTTTAATTGAAAAAAAAATTACTAACAGGAATGGTTTCTTTAACTCTTTTAATTTTAGTTGGTTGTCAGTCTAACTCAAAAAAAGTAGAACCTGTTGAAGCTGCAGAAACCTATATTAATTCGTATATGTACCAGAAAGATTCTGACAAAATGAAAGAAACCTTTGATCTTGAACCAACATCCCTAGAAACTCAGTCAGAAAAAAACTTTGTTGCCAATTTTAAAAAATTATTGGATTTAGATGATACCTCTAATGATAAATTAAATGAGCTTTATCAGAAATATCAAGTCAGTATCCATAATAATACTAGCTATAAAGCAAAATTAATTAATGATGATAAAAAAAATCCAATCATTGAATTATCTATCATTGGTTTAAACGAACCTGAGGATACTTGGATGGATACAGCCATTTCTAAAAAATTAGATGAAAATCCTGATTTAATAACTGCTAGCATGGATGAATCCGCTATCAAAAAAGTCAGCCAAACCTTACAGTTGGATTTACTTTTTGAATCTGTAAAAGAGAGTACTCCTAAAAAAGAGAGCGTTCAATTAAATATGCTACTTGAAGAAAACCCTAAAAATAAAAACACTTGGCAAATAAAAGATGAAAAAAATTTTTTAGATGATTTAAATACTGCATTTGGACTATAAAAAAACTAGCTCAGACAATTGAACAATCAATTGTTTGAGCTAATTTTTATTTATCCTCTTACACGAACGCCAAAACTTGGTCCATAATACGGTGAAAGGTTTGATACTTTTACAACGTCCCCAGTTTCTGGTGCATGAATATATTGATTATTTCCCATATAAATCCCAACGTGATGCGTTAACCCACGCGATCCCCAGAAAATTAAATCACCTGGCTGAATTTGATTTAAATTTAAATACGTTCCCTGATATTCCTGTTGATATGTTACCCGTGAAAGAGAAACTCCAACTCGTGCATAGACATATTGAACAAAGCTGGAACAGTCAAATCCAACGATACCTGCACCTTCGCCAAACCCAAGGCTTGGTCCATTCACGTTACCGCCACCCCATGAATAAGGAGTTCCTTTCCATTTTTGAGCTTCACTTAAAAGTGCAGCTACACTAAAACTAACCGCTGGTGGCGGTGTTGGGCTAGGAGCTGGTGGCGTCGGTTCTACTGGATTAGTTGCTGATGGTGGTGCAACAGGTTCTTCAACTTGAGCTGGCTCTGGATCTACATGTGTATTGGCGGAAACAGGCACTGCCGCTAACGCCGGCTCTTTTATATCTACTGCCTTGGCAGCGGCCTCTTCACTAGCCTTTCTTTCAGCAATTTCTTGGGCTAAACGCTGATTTTCCGCTTGTTTTTGTTGTGCTATTTCTTTTTCATTCATAAATTTATTTTTTTGTGATTCTTCAGTTGCCCGTTGTACTGCCAATTCGCTTTGTAAAACGGTTTGCTGCAGTTGCTTTGATTCTAACTGACTTTTTTTCGTTTCTGAAGCCAAAATTGTAGCATCAAGATTTTTCATCGTGGTATCAATTTCTGTTTGATGTGCCACTAATAACTTTTTATCTTGCTCTTGAACTTTTAAAACTGTTGAATTCGCAGAAATTAATGTCCAAACTGCATTAATTCGTCCTAGAACTTCGGATACCGATGTAGCTTCAATAATTACACGCAGATAATTAGCAGGATCACCATGTACTTGTGCTGCTCGAGCTTGCTTGTTAATTTCGCCTTCTCGTTGCTGAATTCTTTCGGACAACTCATCAATATTTTGAACCAATGTCGTTTTCTTTTCAGTTAATTCTTTTTGTGTCGTTGCTAGTTCAACTGACTTATCCTCAATCGCTTTCATTTCTATTTGTAAACTTTTCAAATCCGAAGCGGCCATTTGTTCTTGATTCGCAACTTGATTAATTTTAGATTCTTGATTGGAAATTTTGCTATCATAATCATCCGCAAAAACACTTATTGGAAAATTAAGTAACGAAGTCGATACAACTCCGATTAATACTACTTTGGTGATTTTTTTCTGCATAGTTTCTCCTCCTATTTCAAGTTTATCTTTTTACTATGTACAACAATTTCATTAGACAAATCTAATTATACCATATGTAATTTTTTTTTGCTTCTAAAATAATCCTTGACATGGTATCCATTACACAGCTTATTATAAAATCTCAAGCGATACTAAAGGAGGAGTTCAAACATGTATAAATTAATTGCCTGTGATTTAGATGAAACATTAATCGGTGAAGATAAACACGTTTCCTTGAAGAATCGTGAGGCTATTCGGAAAGCCCAGTCTCAAGGAGTAAAATTTGCTATTGCAACAGGACGAGGTTACCGAACGGTTCAAGATACACTACTAGAGTTAGGCTTACATGATTTATTAGATGAATACGTGATTTCGTTTAACGGTGGCGTTATTACTGAAAATAAAAATAATCGTGTACTGACTTTTAATGGAATTACCTTTCAACAAGGAAAAGCATTATTTGAATTTGGCTTAAAATACGATGTTTGTATGCATATCTACACGGAAAATGATGTCTATATTTATAACTTCCATCCTGAAGAAAAGGCTTATTTAAAAGGGCGAATTAATAATTGTATCGAATTAATTCAGCCGTCGATTGACTTTTTAAAAGACATCCCCTTAGTAAAAATTCTATTTCAAAATAGTAATAAACAGTATTTAGAAAAAATCCATCAAGATATTCTCCCCCTTGTTGAAGATCAATTTGATATTAGCTATTCTTCAAATCGGTATATTGAATTTAACCAACAAGGAGTTAATAAAGGCTCAGCCTTACTGCATTTAGCTGATTTACTAGAGATTCCCCATAGTCAGACTATGTCAATTGGGGATAATACAAACGATTTAACAATGATTCGAGCTGCTCAATTAGGGATTAGCGTACAGAATGGAACGCCAGATATTAAGGCTGAAGCTAATTATATTGCTCCTGAGAATTTTCAAGAAGATGCTGTTGCTGCAGTAATTGAGAAATTTATTTTAACTGAATTATAGGCAATAAAACTCCATTAAAATAACAATAAATCAAAACAGCATTATCATTCATGAATGATAATGCTGTTTTGATTCGCTAACGTAGATACCATAAAAGAATCGTCCTCATCCTACACTAATGAACATTTTTACCAATCGAATCTCTAGCAGTCGTTTCAATTTCGCTATCATGTTCAAACAATTAATCTTCCAACTCATTAATTGTTTCTGTCATCTGATCCAGCTTAACTTGAATTTCCTGTTCATCTGATTGTCCATTCTCCAAAAAAAATAGCAACTTCCTCAATCGCTAATTTTACTTTGTCTACCAAAAAAACAGGGAAATCGTTCTCTTGATACTTCTCTTCTAAATACAAAATTTTCTTATTCACAGGATTCATCCCAGTTTTATTTTTATCCTACTGCACTGAAATAACAAGCTACTTTACATGTGGCTACACAACAAAAAAACATTATACATGATTATGATTACGCTTTTTCAATATATTTTAACGCACCACTAGGACAAGTGCGAATGATTCGTTTCACTTCATCTAAGCTTCCATTGTCAGGTTGAATCCATGGTTTACGCTCTAAATTAAAAATTTCACTATTTCCTCTTACGCAATTTCCAGCATGTGCACACACATGAGTATTGAAATAAACATCAATGTCTTTTCCACGATATTGTCGATATCCTTGTTCTTTTAATAGTTGGCTATCCATTTAAAAAACCTCCTTGTATATTCATAAGTATAAACCTATCCTTCTAAAACAACAATATTACGCTGTTAAATCTAATATAATTTTAAGCGTTTTCAAAAAAACAAAAAGCTCTTCTTTTGATAATAAAACTTTCTTTCTCGCAAAAAAGTATTTTCTATCAAGAGATTTAACTACATTTAAAAAAATTCTTAACAAATTCAAGTGGAACCAGTATAATAATACAGATGACTAAAATTCAATTAAGAGAGTGAGTGAAAATATGGGTCGTAAATGGGCAAATATTAAAGACAAAAAAGCATCAAAAGATGCAACAAATAGTCGAGTTTATGCAAAATTCGGGATTGAAATTTATGTAGCTGCAAAACAAGGGGATCCAGATCCACAAACTAACCAAAAACTTCGCTTTGTTATTGAGCGAGCTAAAACTTATAATGTTCCTAAACATATTATTGATCGAGCTATTGAAAAAGCTAAAGGTGGCGATGATGAAAATTATTCTGAATTGCGCTATGAAGGATTTGGACCAAACGGCTCAATGATTATTGTAGATGCTTTAACAAATAATGTGAATCGTACTGCTTCTAATGTCCGTGCTGCTTATGGGAAAAATGGTGGAAATATGGGTGTTAGTGGAGCGGTTGCTTATATGTTTGATAACACTGCAATTTTTGGTGTTGAGGGCAAAGATGCCGAAGAACTTCTAGAACTTTTAATGGAAGCTGATCTTGATGTTCGTGATATTTTAGAAGAAGACGGGCAATCCATTATCTATGCGGAGCCTAATGATTTTAATGCTGTGCAAGAAGCACTTAAAGCCAGTGGTATTGAAGAGTTTACCGTTGCTGAAATTGAAATGATTCCGCAAAATGAAGTTACACTTGAAGGTGACGACTTAGCTAATTTTGAAAAGTTAATCGACGCTCTTGAAGATGAAGACGATGTTCAAAAAGTTTATCATAATGTTGATTTAGACAACGAATAAAAGAAAAAGAGTGGTACCTGAAAATTAATTTTCAGGTACCACTCTTTTTACTGCGTCAAGAATTATTTCCATTTGTTAATGAAACCTTGAACAGTATCTAACCATGATTGAATAATATTAATTAACCACATATATAATTCCCTCCTTTACAATTAACTACTGTTATTATATACTATTTTTACCTTTTTTAATTATTTACAAATTCCTAATATGCTGAAAAAAAATAAATTATACAGCATTTACCCGATTATCCAATCAATTTTTCTTATAAAAATTCATAAAACTGTTTTTTTACGCCTAAAACATTAATTATTTCACCCTATTTTCATAAACACCATTCTAACTTTAAATAAATTAAGGCTTACATTTTTTTATTTACCTAATTTTTCCTCAAAAAAAAGCAAACTCACAATAAGTTTGCTTTCCATTAATTATTCCCTTAAATAGTTAAATTGTAATTCTTTTTTATCTCCTTTAGAAACTGCTAATCCCGTCGTTAGATATGAATCAAAGGAGCCGTACTCTTTCTCAATAGTTTGCCAAGCTGTCTCTAAGTACTCTGATTTCACACTCATTAAATTATTCAATCCTTGCAACTGGTCAGCATTTAAGCCTTTTTCTTTTGCATCTGCTAAAATCAGTTGATTTGCAATCACACGTTGTACATTTGTTTTCAAATAATCATCCATAATATCCTTGCGATTTACACCTAACATTCCTAGTAAAATAGCCGCTCCAACACCGGTTCGATCTTTTCCAGCAAAACAGTGAAAAAGTAAAGATCCTTCCGTATTTTCAAGTGCTAGACGAACAAACTCTTGATACCCCTTAATTGCATAATCATTGGTAATTAATGTACGATATAAGTCTTTCATTCTATTATCTGAAGCTTCTGGATCGAGATTTGCCATCATACCATCTTCACTAGCTGTATTCATCTTATTTTTCTTTAAAATATCGATATTTGTATAATTGACATTTTCTAAACTATCATCTGGCTTTTCAGAAATTTCATCCAAGCCACGTAAATCAATAATTCCTTGTAATTGATAATTTTCCGTCAAAATACGACTATCTTGCGAACTCAATCCTACTACTTCACCTGAACGCAATAAGCGCTTCCCCTGAACTTTGCGTCCATCACTTGTTTGATAACCACCTAGATCACGAAAATTTACTAATGTTTTTAACTCAGTCATAAAAAATCCTCCTAATTGATTACTTAGATTTATGTACCTTATCTTCCAGTTCAGTATAGCGAACCTCTTGTTTAAATTCAACTTCATTTCGATAAACTAAAAATCCATCAGAGTTCCAATTCGCCATATTACTGTAACATTCCTTTTTTATACTTAAGCTACAAGCTGAATATTCAATGATTAAGCAAAGATTCTAGTAACACAGTCTTTGCTTAATTCATTAAAACTTTACTGAAAAGGATGATTTCTATGAACAGATTAAAAAAATTATTATGGGGTATACTACTTATTAGTTTAATCACTCTTGGAACTGTAAAACTCAATAAAACAGAGCAGAATCTTTATTTCTATCAACTAGAAGATGCGAAAATTCTGCAACAACAGCAAAAATTTATTAAGCAAATTGCGACTGAAGCAAAAAAATTACAAGCTAAAAATCATTTATTTGCTAGTATTACTATCGCTCAAGCCATTCTAGAATCCGATTGGGGCAATAGTGAGTTGGCGACTGAATCCAATAATTTATTTGGAATCAAAGAAACTGATGGAGCCGAAGCAAGTATTTTACCAACTGACGAGTATGAAAACGGGCAACGAATTACAATTCATGCAGCCTTTAAAAAATATCCTACTATTGAGGATTCCTTGTCAGATCACATGGTATTTTTAGAGGGTGCCAGCTATGCTCCTGTTAAAGCAAGTCAAGATTATAGAGAAGCTGCGTATGCCTTGCAAAAAGGTGGCTATGCGACAGATCCAGCTTATGCTGAAAAATTAATTGAGTTAATTGAACAATTTGAATTGAATCGTTTTGATCTTTAATATCATTTTATTATCAAACTTGATTAAAAAAAGGTATACTTTTGGTAATTAGAGCATAAAGGAGTACATTTTATTATGAATATTCTCATCGCCGATGACAGCCCAGAAATGGTGCAAATTCTCACAGCCTATTTGAAAAAAGCTGGATTTACTGTTTTTAGTGCTATTGATGGAGAAGAAGCACTAGATATTTTCTACCAAGAACAATTAGATTTAGCCATCTTAGACTGGATGATGCCGAAGCTAGATGGAATCCAAGTTACAAAAGAAATGAAAAAAGTTAGCCCTATCAAGGTTTTAATGCTGACTGCCAAAAGTGAAGGAGAGGATGAAGTCACCTCATTGACTAGTGGTGCAGATGAATTTATCACAAAACCTTTTCACCCTCAAGTCTTACTGCTTCGTATTAAAAAATTACTGGGAATTAGCGATTCTATTCAATTTCAAGACTTACTAATGGATCCGTTAACTATGAAAGTTTGGCGAAATGAGCATGCTCTGGAATTAACAAAAAAAGAATTTGAATTGTTTATGCTTCTGTATAAAAATCGGGGGCATATCTTAACTCGTGAACAGTTATTAGTTGGCGTCTGGGGCATGGATTATGATGGAGTTCCTCGAACTGTAGATACTCATATCCGTCGATTACGAGAAAAAATTGGTGAAGAAAAAATAAGTACGAAGCGAGGAGTTGGCTATCTTATTGACTAAATTCAAATCTAGAATCAGCACAAAACTCACTTTGACTCTATCTATCATTATATTTTTGAGTTTTTTATTCGTGGTGCTAATCAACACTGTATTTTTGCCACGTTATTATCTTTACAAAATGGAGAATAAAATTGATACTGTGAGTCAAAAATTAAAAACTGGTTCCATAACAGAACAAGCAGAACAACTAGAAGAAGAGTATCAAGTAACTATTTTGAAACTGGATATGCAAAACATCTCGATTGATGACTTAAATGAAACGATTCGGACAGCCTTAACTCGAAAAGGAATTGCCCTTAACCGCTTTTGGATTACAGAAGAAACCTTAAAACAATTAGCACAACAACCAACATCAATTCAAAAACGTTACAATCAGGGTAAACAAAAATCTAGCTTTTTAGTTAATCTTCAATTAGTTGATCAACATCTCTATCTAGTTGGAATTTCAATGGTGGATTTTTCTGAAACAGCAACAATTATCAACACATTTACTTTTATCTCATTAGGCTTTATTCTAATTATTGTACTAATTCTAGTTTATTTTTCAACTAAAAAAATCACACAACCCTTAACTGAGTTAAAAGAAGTTGCTGAAAAAATTGCTCAATTTACCTTTGTTCAAGCTACACAACTCCCACCAAATGAAATCGGTGAATTAGCTTTAAGTATTAATAAAATGAGTCATGATTTAGAACATTATCAGACTAGTCTACTAACTAAAAATCAACAATTAAAACAATTTACCGCTGATTTAACTCATGAATTAAAAACACCTATCGCTATTATTAAAGCATATGGAAATGGCATCAAAGATGAATTAGATGATGGTACTTATTTAGAAACCATCTTAACCCAAGCTGATTTATTAACGACTATTACAACTAAAATGTTGGATTACGCTAAATTAGAACAACAAGATTTACACTTAGAATCCTTTTCAATCATTGAGTTACTGCACCAGCGAATAAACTTATTGCAACCTGTATTCAAAGAACAAAATAGCCATTTAATCATTCAGGGCGAAGCAGAGCTAAAACATTCCACAATTATTGGGGATAAACTTTTACTAGCACAAGTTTTTGACAACTTGTTAACAAATGCTCTTAAATACGCTACCATACCTGAACTTACACTTAAATGGCAGGAAACAGCGACAACTCTCAAGTTAATGATTCGTAATCCAACGACATTAACAGCTGATTTTTCCACCGATAAGCTTTGGGAAGCCTTTTATGTTCATGAAAAATCTCGTAACAAAAATCTTTCTGGAACAGGTTTGGGTTTAGCCATTGTTAAAACCATTATGGAACAGCATGATTTTAATATTGATTCAAAAATAGTCAATCAGGAGATTGAATTTTCTCTAGAATTCAAAAAAGCTTAGAAAATTTTTCTAAGCTTTTTTAGTTATTCACATCAAACAATCTTTGCTGTGGATAATCAGACTTATTTAGTTTATTTTCCCACAGATATTCACAAGTTATACACATAGTTATGCACAATTCACCATTAGCTTCCATTAAACTTATTAATAGCTATTTATTCACACTTTGTTTAGTTCAATAATGTATAACTCCTACCTAAACATCTCAAAACTGTGGATAACTTTTTATTTACACTCTATTTTAGATGAGTTATACACATAGTTATGCACATTTCACTTAATAATGTTAATAACTACCGATTTTTAATTAATCTACCTCGATTAGTTTCCCATTGATTCCATCAATTTTTAACTCTGTATCATTTTGACCATCTTCAAATTTCACCCCATAAACAATACGTTGATTGTCTTTTTCTAATGTCCATTCAGTTACATTTCCAGTTATTTTTTTATTATTCGCAACTGTCCCTGCTGATTCGATAGCTTTTTTAGGGGAAATTACATTAGTCAAATCTAATCCCTCTTCTTTTTTAGCGACTCCATTACGTTCATCCTTATCTAACGGTTCTTGCTCTTCTTTTGAGATTTCTTTAGTTGTCGCATCTACTTTTAACTCATATTCGTTGGTTTCATCAATGCCTTTAATTTTATATTTATATTGTCCAAAATCTGTACCTAGTTCAATTTTAGTAATAGCTGTATTCGGATGTTTATCTGTAAAGGCAGCAATTGCTTCATCTAAACTTATTTTAAACTCTGTGTTTTTTAAACTTGTTGATGTTGGATGTGAACTGACTGTAAGTGATTCTGAGCTAGCAACACTACTAGTTACTCGTTGGTTCCCATCATTATCATTGCCACATGCACCCAACAAACTAAGCGACACCAAACAAACTAAAGCAGTTATTATTTTTTTATTCATCATTTTTGTTCTCCTTTTAAATCTACTCCATATTTAATTCAGTATACCAATAATTATGGTTTAATTCATCCGTCTAACGTCTGATTTCCTATAAATCAAAAAAAGCGACAAAAAACGCATGCGTCTTTTGCCACTTCTGTGAATGCTTTAAATTTTTATTCCTAAGCCTGCTGCAACTCTTGCTCCATATTCTGGATCAGCTTTTAGGAAGTGATGAATTTGGCGAGCCTTAATGAGGTCATCTTTTACTGGCATCATATGACCAACAATATTTTCAATTAAACGCGTTTGCTCATCCTCAGGTAAAAGACGATACAAATCGCCGGCTTGAGTATAATGATCGTCATCATCATAAGCAACCGCATCTGCCATTCCATGAACTTCAAAACTTGCTTGTTTATTAGCTGGTGTTTCTGTTGGACCACCTAAGCTATTTGGTTCGTAATAAACTGAACCACCACCATTCGCATCTGTTCGCATTGCACCATCACGATGATAATTAGCAACTTCATTCTTCGGACGATTAATTGGCAATAGATGACTATTTGTCCCCACACGATGACGATGAGCATCACCATAAGCAAATAAACGCCCTTGCAATAATTTATCTGGTGAAAAATCAATGCCTGGTACAATGTTCCCTGGTGAAAAAGTTACTTGTTCTACCTCAGCAAAATAATTATCAGGATTACGATCTAGTACCATACGCCCCACTTCAATTAGCGGATAATCTTTTTGTGACCAAACTTTCGTGACATCAAATGGATTAAAACGGTACGTTTCAGCATCTTTCAACGGCATAATTTGCACACATAATTTCCAAGCTGGCGCATCTCCGTTTTCAATAGCATTGAATAAATCTTCTGTATGATGATCAGGGTTCTTGCCGTCCATTTCTTCGGCAACTTTAGCTGATAAATTCTTAATTCCTTGCTCTGTTTTAAAGTGATATTTTATCCAAACACTTTCTCCAGCAGCATTCGTCCATTTAAATGTATGACTACCAAAGCCATGCATATGGCGGAATGTTGCAGGAATACCACGATCTGACATTAAGATTGTAACTTGGTGTAAAGATTCTGGCGACAATGACCAAAAATCCCAGATTGCATTATGATTTTTCAAATGAGTTTGTGGATCACGTTTTTGAGTATGAATAAAATCAGGAAACTTAATCGCATCACGAATAAAGAAGATTGGTGTATTATTTCCAACAATGTCATAATTTCCCTCTTCAGTATATAATTTCACTGCAAATCCACGAGGATCACGAGCTGTATCTGATGAGCCACTTTCCCCAGCAACTGTTGAAAATCGAGTGAATACGTCTGTTTTTTTTCCAACTTCTGATAAAAAATCAGCTTTTGTATACTTCGTTACATCATTCGTTACTTCAAAATAACCATGTGCTCCTGCACCTTTAGCATGAACTACTCGTTCTGGAATACGTTCGCGGTTAAAATGAGCTAACTTTTCTAGTAATGCAACATTTTGGATTAATACGGGGCCACGATTACCGGCAGTCATTGAATTTTGATTGTCTCCAATTGGTGCTCCTGCATCAGTTGTCAAATTGGCTTTCTGGCTGTCTAAATTTTTAGTCACGACTAATCACCTCTTTTTTTTATTTCTATTCTCAAATCAGAATAGTTCTTTTATAAGTATAACTAGGAATTTTTTTAGAATCAATCTTCCTGCTTTAAAAAAACACATAAATAACAACTTATAAATAAAATAAGAAATGTTTAATACTACAACAGAGCCTCTAACGATAAAATTAAATAACTTTAAATTAATTTCGTCATTCTAAAATATTTAATTTTTGTAACCCATGTAAAATCCCATCATCTTCTGGCTTATCTGTAATTAAATTCGCAACTGCTTTCAATTCATCACGACCATTTTCCATCGCAATACCCGTTCCAACAATTTTTAGCATGTCAATATCGTTTAAACCATCTCCAAAAGCAGCAGACTGCTCAATAGGGATATGCAATAATTCTAAAAGCTTCACTATGCCGATTGCCTTTGAGCCATTATCTGGACAAACATCAACAGAATGAGGATTCCAACGCATAAAATTACAAGACGGAAATTCCTGACTATAGTACTGATCGAATTCTTCACTGGCATGTAACATACATTGATAAATGACCCGTTCTTCATAATATTCCTTTAAAATCGGGTGTTTCTTTTTAGATTTTCCCGAATATTTTACAAATAAATTCACTAGAAAATGAGGTGGCGCAAAAGGTAAGCCTTGGGTAAGTCTTTTCTGCCAGCCATTCGGACTTAACGCCATAGAAGAGTTCCCAAGAATTTTTTCTGCTCCTGCAAAATCAATGGTTTGTTGATTTTTTTCAGCAGCTTGAGCTAGATGTTTTACAATACTTGGTTTCATTGAATTTTGATAGATCACTTCATTTTTATGCACCACATATTGACCATTTAATGAAATATGGGTATCTATTCCCAGTTCGTCTATAATTTCTTTAATCCGAAATGGCGGACGACCTGTGGCAATCGCAGGAATGATTCCTTGTTCTTTTAATTGTGCAATTGCTTCTTTAGCAGAAGGCGGAATCTGCCGTTTACTATCTAACAACGTACCATCAATATCAAAAAATACAATTTTATACATACATTCTCCTGATCTTGTTTGTTTATTTTTTCACTTGTTCTATTTTACCTCTTTAATTAAAGCGCTTCAAGTTAAGTTTTAGATTCGTGAATTAAGTTATTTAACTTCAGTAAATTAATCTGAATCAATTCAAAAAGAACCTAGCTATGCGTATAGACGTCATGAACTAGATTCCCTTTTAAGTTAGAACAGATTAGCTTTTTTTATCATTTTGATCCTTCAACCATTTGGCACGTGACGTAAAGCCCCATGCCCCACAGCCAATAAGAATCAGAATGAAAATGAATAACAACAAAGACATACTTCTCACCACGATTCTTTTAAGAATTTTAGTTCCGTATCTTGTCTAAAATTTGTTGCGCTGTAGCTAAGTTTTGCGTTTTTTCTTGTTTTAATTTTGCAACTACTTCGTCGATTTCAGATTCCTTGGCTCCTGCATGAATAGCTAATGACTTAATCTGCAAGGACATATGTCCCTTTTGAATTCCTTCTGATACCAGAGCTTTTAAGGCTGAAAAATTTTGTGCCAAACCAACGGAGACAATGATGCTAGCTAGTTCGGTTGCATATTGAATCTGCATCAATTGTTGATTGACTTTCGCTAATGGTAAGACGCTAATTGCGCCACCAACGATTCCAACTGGCATTGGCAAAGTTAATTCCCCTGCTAGGTTTCCTGCTTCATTGATACACCAATAGGACATCGCTTCATAACGACCATTTCGACTAGCGTAAGCATGGGCTCCAGCTTCAATCGCTCGAAAATCATTTCCCGATGCTAAAACAACCGAATCAATGCCGTTCATAATGCCTTTATTGTGAGTGGCTGCTCGGTAAGGATCAAGGTGAGCATAGCGAGTCGCTTCAACAATTCGTTCCGCAATCCACTGCCCATCATAATCAGCTGTAGTCAATTGTTTTGGATCAACTTCACACATAGCCGTTACCAATGACGCATCTCCATAATTACTAAGAATTTGCATCAGAATCTCACCATGAATCCACTCTTTTATCGAACTTGCCGTCGCTTCTAAAATCGTGTTAATCATATTCGCACCCATTGCTTCTTGTACATCAATAATTAAATGGATTGTTAGAAATTCCGCTTCTCCTGTTTCATTTTCAATGACCCGCGTTTCAACTCGCTGCACTCCACCACCACGTTTTACAATTGATGGATAAGCAAGATTGGCAATCTCAATAATCTCAGCTTCTTTCTCTTGAACGACTCTCTTGGCTTCTTCTACATCGACTAAATCTTTAAAAATAAGCTGACCAATCATGCAACGTTCTTTGATCTCTGTTTTAAAACCACCTAATGGACGTGCTAGTTTCGCTCCATTACTACTAGCGGCAATAACAGAAGGTTCCTCAACTACCATTGGCACAACTACATCTTTTCCATCTACTAGAAAATTCAAGGCCACACCTAAAGGTAATGGGAATTGGCTGATTTGGTTCTCAATCATATTGTCAGCAATGGTCTCACTTAAAAGCGGGTTCTCTATGAACAATTTGCCAGCTTCCGCTGTTACAAATCCTCTCTCGGTTAATAAGTTAATTCGCTCTTGACGACTTTTTTGATAAAATTTAGAAATCATTGAATCCAACGTACTCACACTCCAGTATTCATTTCAATAATCATTGCGACACCGATTCCGCCACCAACGCACAATGACGCTAAACCAGTTTTTTTCTTTGTTTGTTTTAATTCTTGTAGCAAAGTTGTGACAATTCTTGATCCAGATGCACCAATTGGATGGCCTAAAGCAATCGCGCCACCGTAAATATTCAGTTTTTCAGCTGGAATTTCTAAATCTCTAGCAACCGCAATGGATTGTGCAGCAAAAGCTTCATTTAATTGAAACAAATCAATCTCATCTAGCGTGTAATTCCCTTTTTTAAGAACTTCTTTAACAGCATAGTAAGGCGCATATCCCATGATAGCTGGATCAATCCCTACTTCTGAGCTTGCTTTAATTGTTGCTAGATAAGGAATTCCTTGAGCTTCTGCATGTTCTTTAGACATTAATAGTAAAGCAGATGCACCATCATTAATTCCCGAAGCATTTCCTGCTGTGACAGTACCTCCCTCTTTAAAGACAGTTCGTAAGGTTGCTAATTTTTCTCGCGGCGAATTGCCTCGAATCGTTTCATCTTGGCTAAATACAGTTCCATCCATGAGTTCAACTGAAACAATCTCATCAATAAACCGACCTTCTGCTTGAGCTTTTGCGGCTTTCATTTGTGAATCAAAAGCAAAATCATCTTGAGCTTCGCGACTAATCTCGAATTGTTCTGCGATATTCTCTGCTGTAATTCCCATGTGGTAGTTACCAAATGCATCCGTTAAGCCATCTACTAACATACTACTGTGAAATTCTTTTGTATCAATCGTTTCTGGATGTTCCATCTTACTCGCTTCGACTAAATATGGAGCTTGTGACATATTTTCAGTTCCACCAACTACAACTACATCAGCTTCTCCTAGCTGAATCGCCTGTCTACCTAGCATAATTGCCTTCATTCCTGAACCACAAACCTCATTCACTGTCATAGCTGGAGCGCTGTAAGGAATACCAGCGTTAATTGAGATTTGGCGAGCAACATTTTGTCCTAATCCTGATTGTAAAACATTCCCGAAAATTACTTGATCTACTTGATCTGACGCAATCTTACCGCGTTTTAAAACTTCTTTAACAACGGTTTTCCCTAGTTCAATCGCAGATATTTCTTTCAGACTGCCTTTAAATTTTCCAATAGGTGTTCGCACTGCATCTATAATAACGATTTCTTTCATAAGTAGTCTCCTTTAAACGTAATCATTAAACTACTTGCATTATATCACGGGAAATCTTAAAATTCGCGTAAAATTAATTAAAGAATCTCATGATTAAACATTCTCACTCCTTTTCTAGCGTAAAGTCATTTCAGCTTTTAAAGAATTTGCTAAATTTTAATTAGATTGAGCTATAGATGTTGTCTTTTCACTAGTTTTCTAATAAACTTAATATGTTGTAAAATACATTAACGAAAAGGGATTGCATATGAAAATTGGAATAGATAAAATAAGTTTTTATACACCTGCTTTTTATGTCGACATGACTGAATTAGCTTTGGTACGTGAGATTGATCCTAATAAATTTACTATTGGTATTGGACAAGATAAAATGGCCTTTGCGCCGATTACACAAGATGCTGTCACAATGGGAGCAAATGCAGCTTTAGATATTTTGACTGAGGAGGACCGTCAAAGTATTGAATTAGTCATTTTAGCTACAGAATCAGGAATCGATCAATCAAAAGCTGGATCGATTTATATTCACCGCTTATTAGGCATTCAACCTTTTGCACGTTCAATTGAGATTAAAGAAGCTTGTTATGGTGCGACTGCTGGAATTAATTTAGCAAAAGATTATATCGCAAAACATCCTAATAGCAAAGTGCTGGTAATTGGATCTGATATTGCGCGTTATGGATTAGACACCCCTGGAGAAGCTACACAAGGTGCTGGTGCAGTAGCGATGTTACTTTCAGCGAATCCTCGTTGCATTGCCCTAGAAGATGACCAAGTCTTTCTAACAGAGGATATTATGGACTTCTGGCGCCCTGTTTATTCTGAGTATGCGTATGTCCAAGGAAAATATTCAACTGAACAATATCTACATTTCTTTGAAACGATTTGGGCTGAATATCAACGAAAATTCAATCAACCTTTAGAAAGTTTTACGGCTCTTTGCTTCCATTTACCTTATACAAAAATGGGAAAAAAAGCGTTAGACTTAATTATTGAGTCTGCTCCAGTAGCAGATCAGGAGCGATTACTTGAAAATTATCGTTTAAGTACACTTTATAGCCGAAATATTGGCAATATCTATACGGGTTCATTGTATTTGAGTTTGATTTCCTTACTTGACCATCAATCACAATTGAAAGCTGGGAATAAAATTGGCTTCTTTAGTTATGGTTCTGGAGCTGTTGGTGAGTTCTTTAGCGGTCATCTACAAGAAGGATTTAAGGAGCATATTGTGACAAGCCAGCATCAAAATTTGTTAGCCAATCGAACTAAACTTTCAATCGCTGATTACGAAACACGCTTTAAACAAGAGTTGCCTAAAGATGGCTCTACATTTGAAATAGATGCTACAAGTGATCCTGCATCTATTATGCTGACTGGAATTACAGAGCATATGCGTCAATACATTCGGAAAGATTAATAAAATAACAAAAAACTGAGAAAATAAATTTTCTCAGTTTTTTTTATAGCAATTTTTTTACTAAAACCAACAACTTTCTATTTCATCTGCTGAAACAGGTTTGGAAAAATAATATCCTTGAATAATAAAATTTCCCATTGAAAACAAAGTCATTAACTGTTCATGAGTTTCAACGCCTTCAACAATGACTTGTAAATCTAACTGTTGTGCTAGTTGAATAATACTTTTAGTAACCGCAGCAACTTTTTCATTCTCGTTTAGTGCATTCGTAAAACTTCGGTCAATCTTCAAGCTTTGAATCGGAAAATCAATAAGATAACGTAACGAGCTATACCCTGTTCCAAAATCATCAATGCTTAATTGAATACCTAAATCATGTAATTGATGTAAGATCCCTTTAGACTTTGTTACATTTTCCATCAAAACCGTTTCTGTAATTTCTAATTCTAATAAGTGTGGTGGGATTTGATACGCTGCAATTTGCTTTTCAATTAAGACGACAACATCTTCTTCTTGGAAATGATTGGCCGACAAATTCAGTGAAATTGGTACATCATGTCCTTCATCCCGCCATTTTTTTATTTGTTGGCAGACCATTTCTACAATCTGTTCACTAAGCTGAATAATATGTCCTGTTTTTTCAGCAAAATCGATAAATTCATCTGGATATCGCAGTCCATCTTCACCAGGAACTTGCCAACGAATTAGTGCTTCAACTCCATAAAGTTTTCCTGTTTCTGCATAAACCTTAGGCTGATAATGTAAGAGAAATTCTCTATTCTCAATCCCCTTCATCAGTACTAATTCTCGTTGGTATTCATTTTGTAACTCTTTTTCATACTCTGAATACAAAACAATTAATGTTTCTCCCGTTTTCCGAACATGTTGCTTAGCTGAAAACATAGCAATATCAGCCTTTGTTAATAAATCATCTAGCTTACTTCCATCATGATACGCTTTTACTAAACCAATACTGGCTGTTGGATGAATCTGGACTTTATCAATCACAATCATCCGTTTAAAAACTTTTAAGAGATTTTCTCCAACCGTTTCCGTCTCTCCTTCATACTCTTCCAGAAAAGTTAGTACAAATTCATCTCCGCCAACTCTAGCTAAAAAGTACTCTTTTCCAATATATTTTTGAATTCGCTTTGCTAACTCAGCAAGATAATGGTCACCGATTTGATGTCCAAAATTATCATTTATTTTCTTCAGTTCATTAACATCAATATAATAAATACTGAGTGATGTCATGTTCCTTTCATTGTTGCGCTTTTTTAACTCTTTCAAGCAATCTTCGATGTATTCCTTCATAAAATGACGATTCGGCAAATGAGTCAGACCATCATGGTAAGTTAAGCTACGAATCATTTTTTCCATCTGATTCTCTGCGGTTACATCGGTTCCCATGACAAAAATCTCTGTCACTTCAACATTTTTAAAAATAACTGGAACCATCTGAATTCTAGAAATTCGCTCTTGTTCTTTACCAACTATTATCTTAGTTTCAAATTGAACATTTTTATGTTTTTCAGCAGCTTCTAAGAAATAGCTTTTCGCTCGTTGATATTCCTTTGGACTTAAAAAATCCATAATAGCTGGCATTTCTAACCCATCCATAATATTAAAAACTTCCTTGGCTGCGTCATTTAGAATAAGCACTTCGCCATTTATTTTCAATAAACCAATTGGATTCGGGTGACTTTTTAATAAAGAATAGCTCATATTTTTAAGTTTGTTAATCTCGCGATAGTTGGAATCAAATAAGTAACTAATAATCGTCAGTCCCAGAAAGCTCAGTTGAAGCATAATAATAGCAAAGCTAAAAATAATAACAAAATAAAGAGTATGCTCACCAATTATTGGTTGAAAAGCCAGACCTTCAAAGTAACGTAATTCCCATAAACTGAACCCATGTAAAATACTTATGACTATTGATAAAATAAAGGCATTTTTTGAATCTTGGATAAAGCGATCTTTCCCTATTAAATAAGTATCTTGTCTTAAAATTAACCATAACGTAAAGTAAGACAACACAAAATACAACAGAATGAAACTAATTAAAAAAAGAGGATTAAAGGCAATTGTTTTATCTAAAATTCCTCGAATACCAAGATAACGTATATTCAGCATCCCACTAGTCAACAATAGACTTCCTAAAATGAGGTCTTTTCTTTTTATATTTTTTTTGCTAATAATAAGCAACGTTATATAGCAACAAACTAATAATATCAACCAAGCTATCCACGTATAACGGGATTGATACACTAAATGCATCTTGGAATAGTAGCTGACTAAGCCAATGTATTGAATCGAGCCAATCCCAATGCTTAACATCACAGCTTTCAGGATAATCCAACTATTTTTACGAAAAGGGTTCTTATCTATTAAAAAATGATTGATACTTACAATATTAAAAATAGTAAACAGTGCAATCAAATAAGTGCAAATAACGAAAATCGGAATATACGTACTAATCTGCATCTTGAATCACTCCTTTGATTATCACGGGCTAAGCTTTCACTTGACTCAGCACTGAATGTATTCGCTATGTAAAAATAACGATTATTAAGTTTATTTACCTACCAGTATTAATTTTAATCTATTTAGTAAAAAAACGCCAAAGTAAAAATTACTTTCTATGTAAACTTTAATTTCCCTTAGTAAGCGCTGTTCTTATTTATTCATGCATCCACAGATAAAGAAGACTACTACAACAAAACTAAGAAAAAAAACCACTTAAAAATCTAACTAAAAAACAGTTAAAAGCGTTTTATACCAGTATAAAAATCATAAAATGAACTAAGAAGAAGAAATAACGACTAAACATATAGTTCCTTCTTCTTAGCACCTAATTCCACTAGAAAACCAACAATTGGGTTTCTTTTTTACACATCGTACTCTAACTCTTTAATTGCTGCTTCAATAAAATCATACGGAGTTTGGATAGTTTCAGCATCAAACTGTTTTGCTCCTGTACGAATAGCAATCTCTACTTGATTCTGACTAGAGAATTCATTAGCACTTTCCTCAAAAAATTCTTTAATCCGCTCTGTTACAATTCGTGAACCATCCTGATCTGTAAACAATAATAAACCCCAAGTCAGATTTTCACGATTTAAAACATAAAGAATATCGTTATCACGAATAGCGTGTTTCATGGTATTCGTCACTCGGCGCACAACCTCAGAAATTTGTTCATCAGATAACATTCGCTGTAATTCATTCCAATACTTCACTTGAATTACAACCATGGTCACTGGTAGATTAAAACGGCGAGAGGTTGACATAAAGACTTGTGCATCTTCTTTATACGCTCGCATTGTTCTCAATCTCGTTTCATCATCTAGAATACCAAGCTGACGATTTTTCCGTTCTAATTGAGTATTTTCTTCTTGTAGTTGAAGTGTATGGTAACCAAATAAATAGATCATCACTGAAAATAAAGGAGTCATAACGAGCCAAAAATAGAGGCTAGTTCCAAAAGATTGGCTTGTTGTGATAGATATATATAACGCATAACTCCCTTCCAGAAAGATAAAAATTAGATTTAAAATCAAACCAATTGTTAAATTTGTGAAATAAGTGATAATTGCTAATAACATAGCAATATTCATAAAAACAACGTTTTGAACAAAGGAACCTTGATTGAAGGATGTAAAAACAACCACAATAAAAGATAATAAGAGAAATCCAAGCAAGGATAGATCGGAAAATAATTTACTATTTTTCATTTTTATCCCCCTTTTTCACACGATTCTTTTTAAAGACTAGCACTAAAGCTACGATTATTGAAGCAAGTAATAAGCCTACCAAACCAAGATAAACCAACAAATCTGATTGTTCTTTAGCCTTATCAATAAAACTCTTATGCTCGTCAATATCGGCTACCTTTTTAAAGCGATAGCTATTAATTCGATTGTCCTTATCCACTGTAAAGGCATCGCCTTCATGAGTTTTAACTTTCTCTTGTGTGGCGATTTCCTTAGAAGCCAAGTAGACTGACTGAGGTGTTGCACCTGTCAGTACTAAGAATCCATTTCCTGATAAGAATGGTGAATTAATTAATTGTCCCGTTCCAATCTGCTGACCATACTCAGATTCAATACTTAATTTTTCATTTGATACAAAGCCTTTGCCTGCTTCATCGTATTTAAAATACAATTTGTCATTAATCGACTGAATCAATTCATTATCCAAAGCTGAACCAAAAGTAATAATATTGCTCTCTTTTAATTCATTTTTGCTTGCAGAACTTGGGAAAAATTCTACCTCTCCCGTGTTATCTTGCGCGTATTTTCCTAATAAATTAAAAATATTCGTCATTGATCGATAATAATCTGTATTCATCTTTTTAGGCAATACAACTGCCACTTGATTAAAACTACCATCTTTTAAAAATGGGAACGGGTAGTTTTGAAACAGCAAATCAGTTCGATCTTTTGTATTCACTGTCATCATTGATTCAGGTGAAATATACGCCCACGGAGTCTGCCCTTGTGCTGGTGTACAAGGTAAGTTCGGAATCTCTAAGTCAAAACTAATCGTAACAGCAAAATTACCAGAAACATCTAAATCCGTTGGTAAATTAAAGCTAGCCGTGTCACCTTCAGCAAAATCTTTACTTAATTTTTTACTTCCAATCGGAACGCCTGCAATAGAAACCGTCATTAATGAGCGATCAAAATTAAGATTCTGAGCATAACGAAAGGCAACATTTACTTGACTATTAGCTGCCAATGAGCGATTTGCTGGTAATGTCATAAAGTAAGTTTGTTCTTGATGGAAGGGACCTTTTAACTCATCACCAGTAGGCGTTAATTGAAATTCTTCATCAATTTTCAAATGAGAAGTTGTCGTATCGGTCTTATCCGTAACTACTTTTTGTTGTTCTTGCGTTTCAGACATTAATTCTTGATTCGATACATAACGACCAGCCTTGACTAAGGCTGTTTTATTGCTAGAAGTAATAACTAAAACAGCTTGCTGATCTTTTTTTATCAACTGAATAACAGCGTCATTCTTAACCTGATTGGCATCAATCTGTGCCTTGTATTCCTCAGGCAAATTACCATACTCAGCAATTAGTACTACTAAGGATTTGCCAGCTAGTTCTTTATCATTTAGCGTGCCTACTGGAATTTGTTGATCGTCTTGTTGATTTGCTTTGGCATAACCTGATAAAGCATAAACAGACGTTTCCAATTCTGTCTCTGTTGCCTTTTCCGGAACTAGGATTGCAACTTCTTTTTGAACAACCGAATCCATTCCTCCAAAACGTTTATTAAAATCTTGGATTTTAGGTTCCATCTCTGTTTTTGTATAAATCACACCAACATTAGACCCTTTATAAACATGAAGCCAATCTGCGGGTGTTTCTGTAATTCGACAAACATCTTCTGAATCAGTTGTTTCAATACTTCCTTCGATTTTAAGTGTATTTGCACCGATTTTTAATAGTTCTTTAGGTATTTCTAAGTCGATTGATTCCTTTTCTACGCCATCTCCATTTGGGCGAAAAGAGTAGAACTTAGCACCGTTAATTGAAAAAGTAATGCTGGAAACATCTGCCTTCGTTAATTGAGATACTTTATAATCTATATTCAAATTCACACGATCAACATTCCAATAATCTAATACTTGAAAGTAAAGATTAGTCGTTGATGAAATCCCCGTTAATGAACTATCTGTATTTTGAAATTTAGTAATAAAAGTATTGGTATCGTCCTTAGGTGATGTCTCTGCTCCTTGTACAATTACCGGCCACGCTACTAAAACAATTACTATTGCCAAACAATTTGCTAGCCATCTTTTCATGCGCTTATGCTCCTTTTTATGCTACAGTTTTTGATTCTTTTTTATATCAATAACATTCTCATTTTAAAATCGTTCGGTTTTATACCATTTTGCTTCGCGTTTTAAAACCGTTTCCTTAATATACATCACCATACCGTAAGCTGCTACAACTAGCCACATCTGACTATAAGTGATATACATCAAGAGGATAATGCCGATATTTCCAATTCCTAATTCCCCTTTTTCAGTAGTGATGGTGATAAAGGTACCTACGACAAACAAAATAATCGCTAGCAACCAAAGTAATCCACTAAATCCAGCTAAGGTCGTTGTAACATACCCCATTAGATTCAGAACCAATAACACATCAGAAACAACTAATGACGTCATTAAAAGAAAATAAATAGATAGAAAATATAAAATATCAAAACGGATTTTACGTGCTTTAGGATCAAATAGTAAACGAGCATTTTTTACAATTACATAAATATTCCCTTTGACCCATCGAGTCCGCTGGCGAAACCAGACTTTTAAAGTTTGTGGTTCTTGCTCCCATGTAACTGCCTTTGGCTGAAACTTAATTTTATAGCCCATCATATAAATCCGAAAGCTAATCTCAGTATCTTCTGCCAGAGCTTTTTCATCCCAACCACCAATAGCCTCGATGATTGAACGTCGCACAATAAAATTCGTACCTGGAATTGTGCATAGTTTAAATAATTGCCAACGACCAGCTTGTGCCATCCATTGAAATGACAATGTTTCAATATTAATAAAACGTGTTAACAAACTAGCATTGCGGTTACGCGTTCTAAATTTACCGATTACGCCACCAAGACTATCGTCATTGGTTAATTCTGCCACTAAATAGCGCAAGGCGGTTTTTTCAGGTGTATTATCCGCATCATAAATCGCCATAATTTCTCCTTTGGCTTGTTTAAAGCCAATATTTAAAGCGTTAGATTTGCCTTTCCCACCAGTAATTGCATCTGTATTAATAATATGCAATTGACGTCCTGGATTTTTATTTTGAATAGCAGCCAATAGTTCCGCACTATTATCAGAAGAGTTATCATTAATCACAATAATCTCATAGCGATCTTGTGGATAATCAAAACGCAATAAGGATTCCACTGTTTTCACAATTACGACACCTTCGTTATGTGCTGGAACCATAATTGTCACCATTGGAGGATCACCTTTAATTTCTGGAACTGGTTTACGTTCTGTTTTCATATAATAAATATATCCTGCAATAATCAATACAACATTGATTAACAATAATCCCCAGATAGAAAGTGTGGCCACCAATAATAGATAATCTGGAATTGTCATTATTTTCCCCTCACTTTCGATATTTCCCACGATACAAGTTATATCCTACAATGAAAAAGATACTTAAAACAAATAGTACACCGATAATGATAACGGTTAAGATTTTATCTTGGACATTGAAGAAACCCGCTAAACTTCCCTCTAGTTGATCCTCTTTAGCTGATTGATGTTGATCCTGTGGAACTGCTTCAGTGTAGCGACGTTTACCATTTACTTTGATCACGCCTTGATTCGCTTCGATTTTGTTCATGATTGTACTCACTTTATGTTCGGTTAAATTGATTCTTCTAAAGAGAACCGGCAATTGCGAAATTTTTTCTTCAATAGCCAATACTTCCTTACCAGTTTCTGGAAATTCATAAGTTAATGCTGTTGGTGTACTAAATTGATGATTGTTCATATTTTCCCACTCGACTTGCTGTAATTTCTCAGCTGGCAGCCCATAATAAGTTGTTTTATAAACTGGAGAAATAGTCGTTGCTTCTTTGATTTGATACGTTTTAGGGTTTGGCAGTAATACTAATGAATCTGAATATGTCAAAGCTGTTTGTTGATAAAATCCATCTTGGTTCCAATATGCTGGCGCACTAATACTAATTGGGTAAACATTACGCTGAACTAACTCGTCAATAGTCGTCGACATAATATCTTTTAACGCTTGTTTATCTTTACTTAATCCTCTTGTTTCAGGAGTTTGTAGAATAAATTCACCATTACGAGCTATGATATATTGCAACGCTCTTGTATAGTTATCCATTGCTTTTAAATCTGTATTTTCCCAAACACTAGTGCCACTAATAACAAAGGGAACTCCTGCCGCATACATTTTATCTGCTAGATATTCTAATAACTCAAGATTTGAAAAAGGTGTAATTCCAGTGAACATTAATATAGGTGAGTAATTAGCCGTTAGCGAACTATCCTCTGCCAGCCACTTCTGCAACAATTGGCTAGATAAAAGAAAACCTAATCCTGTTGAATCAAAAAATGGTAGATAGGCCACATTATTTTTCAAAATACCAAAAGGATAACTCTTCGTTTGATTTTCAAAGTCTAAGGTTCCCAAATCTGGCGCATCTTTTGGTAACTGGCTTGCTACATCCAGTGTTACCGTCTGTTCGCCAATTTCTGATGCTTTGATACTAGCACTAAATAAAGTGTAACGCTCCCCGGTAATTTCTTTCAGCTGAATCTCCATTTGTTGCTGCCAACTAGCAGGCAAATCAGATCCAAGATGCAATTTCAATCCAGAAAAGGTATCTCGATCTGTTAAAAAATCTTGGTTTTTAATTGCCAAATCTGGCGCCTGTATCATTGTAACTAGTCCAGTAAACCCTTGTAATTGCTGTGAACGATAATCATCAATTGATAGCCTTGTAACCTCTACATTAAAGCTTGTTAATAGTCGGGTTAACGAGCTAATCTTCTCTTCACCATTATTCACACTATCTAAACTATCATAGGCTAGTAATATTTTTTTCGATGCTGGTACAGTTTCTGCATGGGCAACTGAAGCGATTGAAAAAGCAAGCAGGCAACTACTAGCTAACAAAACCGTCAAGAAAAGCAATTGAGTTAAATGTCTATCTAAAGCCTTCATTTATCTAACCCATCTCCTTCCATACGATCAGCCCACAATCGGTTCGTTAACGCATCACTAACCGTCATTACCGTTAGAAAATCAAAAATAACGGCACTTAAAAATAAATGTTTTGCTAAATCTGCGTCACCATCACCAATTACAGACACAATCAAAATAACAAAAACCATTGCTAAACTCGCTATAATTAACCAATAACGCAACATTCTTCGAGGCGCATTTTGTTTATACGCAGCGTAAACACTTGGAAAATAAATGCCTAGATATACGAATGTCCAAATAATCAAAAAGCCCATGGTTTTAGGGAAAAATTCTCGCTTAATGCTACTATATAAAGTAAAATAGCGCGTCCGTTCTTTAAACGGTTTTCCAGCAGATTTTTCGTAATTCCCCATCTCATAAGGTTGAACTTGATGGATATCATTCGCTGCTGCACTTAAAATTGTATAAAAGTCAGCTGGATTAAATAAATAATGCTTTAAAACCCAACCAAATCCATATCTATCATAAAATTCCTTCAACATATAATTTCCATTTGTATCGATAGCTGAGTATTCTTGAAAATAAGTATTGCCTTTTAATAAAGCAAATTGTTCTTCCATATTCCCGTCTTCTAACGCTTTTTCTGGATTTTCTGACTCCAATAACACTCCACGAGTCATTGACTGAAATTGATTAATATTATTGAACTCTGTTGTAATAAGAGTATACGTTAATGCCCCAGAGACAAGTACAAGCACTAATCCCAGAGTCACAAACAACCGATAAAAAAGTTGTTTTCTAACCATTAACACCCCAACAAAAATCAAGCCAATACACACTGCCAATGGTGCGTTCTGCTGTTTTGCCGTAATCATAAAAACCGAGCTAACTGTCAGTAACACAATCATAGCTATTTGGTTATAGCGTTTACGATAAAGCAGTAAGGTTGCCGCAAATACATAGAGCATCATGATAAACATAATAGGTTCACTATACAAAGAATTAAAATACAACGTATACGCTGTATCACCAAAAACAAGTACTACTATACATGCCAAAATATATCCAGTTTTACGTTTAGTTCCATACGTTAGACCCTCTGTTAATAGGTAAATAGCACCTAAATATAAGATAAAATAAAGACCACCTAAAAAACGAATATCAAACATCGCTTGACTATAAAACAGCTTATTAAGTAATAAGGCTAATTGAATAAATAAAGTTTGAGACGAAAATAGACTCGCTATATTTTCATTATAGTATTGTAAAATCCCATAGTTTTTCACAAAATAGCCAAAATATTGATCGCTGTCTTTTGAAAGCTCATATAAGCCATTGCTGTAAATCATCCTAAAAAAATCGCCGTTATCTGCAATTCCGTTAATTGGCGGAACAAACAATAATATTCCAACAATGATTCCAACTAGCAATACCGCCAACCATGCAGGAGAAATAAAACGACTGATAAAATGTAAAGGTTTCTCTAAAATTGATTTTATTTTTTGTAGTAAAAGCCTCATTAGCTCACCTCCCAGATACCTCTTCAATTATCCTTAATATTGATAGGTTAATAACGCAATTAAATTGTTGAAAGAAAAAGCTGCTTGTGTGGAAACATCTCCATATCCACCATTTAACGGACTAGCTGAATCGTTAATCTGGCTGGCTTCCATGTGATCCATTGCTAAATCATAAAATTCTTGATCGCCGACTTCTGAGGCGATCATTGCTGCAATTCCATATGCCGCTGCAGATTGATTTGTATCTGTAACTTTTCCAGTTGGTGAGTAGCGATTAGCAAGTTTTCCATTTGCCACTTGTTGTTTAACAAAATTCAGGCTTTCAGTTTTTGCTTGATTCACTTCTGCCAAACGTAAAATCGTTAGCAATGATTCCACCACATTAATTTCTTCACTATCAAAGTAAGTTTTTTTCTGATAATCATAACGCGTTTGATAGAGAGGAAATGTATCACCTAAATATCCTCCTGTTAGAATACGTTCTTGCTCAGTAAGTAGAGTTTGTTTTTCATTATCAGGTAACGACAACAATTTAAGCGTTCGTAAATCGATATAACATAACGTAACAAACTGATTTCGTTGATCTGTTTGGCTATCATGAAAATCAACCATTTCATCGCCTTGAATATTCGTTGTTAACAGACGGCTACCATAGGTTTTCCCTAAATCTGAATATTCCTTTACTCCAAAAGCTTGATTTCCTTCAAATAAACCTCTAACTAAACGTAAATCATCAACAACCGCATTGACTGGATATAATTTTTTCTTTTTAGGACTAAAACGATAACTAAATTGATCCTGATCATTAAAGACTTTTAACGCTTTAGACCAAGTTTGATCAAATAATTTTTTATCTTTCGCTAGCGCGCTATAGCGTAACAACAACCCTGCGGACTCACTTAGAACTTCATGCCCCGTTGCTACATCTTGATTCTCATCTGTATCTAAAAAATTCGTATAAATACCAAATTCGCTGGTCATCTGTTTTTGAATGAAATTCAATAACGCCTCTTGATTTTTAGCCGTTGTTGCTCGTTTTGCACCATAACCACTAGTAGGTCGAATGATCTTCACTACTTCTTGCTCCTCTGCACTGGTGATTGAACTTAATTGCGAAATTGGTGCAGTTGCATTTCTCATAGACTCTTTTTTTACTATATGAGAATAAAAAAAGATCCCACTACCTAAAATAAGAACAAGAACCAGAAGTCCAATACTTATTTTCTTAGTATTCATTGCCTTAAAACTCCCTTTATTCATTTTCTGCTAGAAATGCGTTAATTTTAGCTTCGTCTTTATAATTATCTAATCGCTGTGTAACTTGTCCATTTTTAATTACTAAAACTGCTGGTACAGAAGTTATTTCTGTCTTTGCAATTACATCTTCAAAAGTTTTTACATCAGCCTTTTTGCCATCATCTGTATTATAGTAGAGAATATTTTGTTTATTCGTTGCCAAAGCATTTTCGAGCAACGGTTGAAAAGCCTGACATTTGTCACACGTTGGGCGACCGATATAAACTAGTCCATCTTTTTTTTCATCAAATAACGTCACTATTTTCTGTGCATTCACATTTTCAATTCCTATATTCGGACTAGCTTTTTCTTTTACTGGTTTTGCTTGATTTGTAAAAAATAATACCACGGCTACGCTAACTAAAATAACACCTGCTACCGACCAAATTTTCCATCCTATTTTCATTTCTCCGCCTCACTTTTCTCCTGATAATTCTTGATTTTATAAAATTCTAACCATAAGTATAAATAAAATTCAGTTATTAAATTTAGTTATTTCTATCAATTATATGATCTTATATAAAATTTTAGCATAACTCATCAAATATGGTTAGCTAGAAGGTTTATTTCTTGATATTTTTTAGATTCAGACTTAAGTTACACTCCTGAAAAGAGGTTCTTTTTACACTCATTATATAATAACGTAAATTTTACTATTTAAATAGTAAAAACCGTCTGAATCTAACGATTTGTTTATCAATTTTTTTTGTTATCTAATAAAGAAATGATAAAGCCCATATAAATGGAGCGATTTATTCATTTCAGATACAACTCATGATTTGTGAACTAAACGTAGTTCCAAATAAGAGAAGTTGACTTCACATTATACACGTTGTATATTGAACATATAAAGTCATATAGTTCCCTACAAAGGAGGATCTTCTTTGACAACAATACTAAACAAGGTACGAGAAGAAAGAAAAACAAAAAAAATGACACAAGAAGAGCTTGCAGGGAAAGTCGGCGTTACAAGGAGAACAATCATCTCACTGGAAAAGGGAAGTTATGTTCCATCATTATTACTAGCTCTTGATCTGTCAGAAGTACTTGATATCAAAATTGATGAATTATTTTTAAAAAGCGACTGACTAATGAAAATATTATCTTTGAAGCAGTTGGAAACTCAATCATGGTTTTATTACTTGCTACTGCCTTGATTGAAGTAATTTCAACGAATATCCACTGCACTACGAATGGATTTCAGACTACAATTAGGACTAAAGTCCACTGGATTTATCGTTTACCTACTTGCCTTTATTCTTTGTAGCTGGATTTTTAGCAAAAAGGAGAAAAGCTATCCAATGAAGGCTGGCGAGTTTAGCATTGCTGATGAACGAGAGAATACTACTGCTTATTTTATTGCTTCATGTACTGCTATGATAACTAGCTTGTCGATGTTTATATTCATCAATAGTTGGATGAATCCACCTTTTAAGACTCGTCTTGATTTACTTACTTCAGGCATTATACTATTTGCTTTGGTGATCTGCACTGGCTTCATTTCCTATGCAATCGTTTGGTGTGTACAGAATACAAGATAAAACATTTAATTAGCATAACCAAGAAAGGAGCCACGTATGATTACAATTGGCTTAACGAATTGGAAAGGTCACAACACTTTAATTGTTGATAAAAATAAAGAGCTAGAAAATTATACTTCCCATTTTCCCTTTGTTGAAATGGATACTAGCTTCTATTCCATTCAACCTGAAAATAACCTTTTAAACTGGATAGATAAAACGCCTGCAGGATTTCAATTTATTCCGAAAGCTTTTCAAGCAATGACGACTCATCGAGAATGGGGCGATTATTTTACCAGTGAGGCACTAATGTTTAAAGTTTTTATCGATTCTTTTCAACCGATGCTAGACGCCAAAAGAATCAAAGCTTTTCTCTTTCAATTTCCACCTTATTTTGCTTGTTCTAGTGAAAATGTCCTTTATTTGCGCAAGATTCGGCACTGGATGGGAGATTTGCCTGTTGCAATTGAATTTAGAAACCATACCTGGTTTTCTGAGCTTTATTATGGGAAAACGATTGAATTTCTTAAAGAAATGCAGTTTATTCAGACTACTGTCGATCAACCTCAGACTCAAACAAATAGTATTCCTCGTGTTTTAGAAGTAACTAATCCAGAACTGACGCTACTTCGATTACATGGTCGTAACTTTGATGGTTGGTTAAATGCAAGTAATCCTGACTGGCGCAAAACTAGAACACTGTACAATTACAATCACGCTGAGATAACTGAGATTAAAGGCTATGTAGAAAAATTGGCTCTTCATGCTAAAGAAGTTGCCGTTATTTTCAATAATAATTCTGGCGGACATGCAGCTGGCAACGCTAAGGAACTACAAAAGCAGCTAAATCTGACCTTCCCCAACCTAGCACCACAGCAAATGGGCTTGGATTTATTTTAAGAAAGCAACAAAGGTCTATGATAAAAGTGCATAGCTCCACTAAATAAGAAGAGATCACTTTTTTACCAACGTATATACACAGAAAAAAATCGAAACAAAACTACAACATAGTTTTGTTTCGAGTTTTTATTTTTATGTTAATTAATCTTTTGAAATAGCTTTTACAATCAATTTACGACACATATCAATTGGAATAGCTAAGACAGATAAACCGAGAACCATTGCCCATTCATGGAAGTTTAATGGCGTTGTTCTTAAGATTGGACCACCAATAAAGGTCATCACAATTTGAACGACAATAATCAATAACATAATGCGTAAAAACATCTTATTACGATTTAAGTTATCGAAAATATTCAGTTTCTCTGTACGTGTATTGAATCCATTAAAGACAGCATACAAGATAAAGAATGAGAAGAAACCTGTTTGAAGAGCTAAAAGATCATTATCAAAGAATTTCAACATGAACTCGCCTTTTAACATCCAAAGACCAATCGCTGTAATCACGACACCTTCAGTTGCAAATGCAGAGAACATTCCTTTAGTAACAATGTTTTCAGCACGATCTTTTGGTTTTTCTTTCATATAACGTCTCAATGTTGGTTCTGCACCAAAGGCAAGAGCTGCCAATGTATCCATTACTAAGTTAACCCATAACATTTGTGTAATCGTCAATGGATGATCGATTCCTACAAATGGTGCGATAAAGCTGATTAATAAAGCTCCAACGTTTAAAGTTAATTGGAAGACGATAAATTTTTGAATTGAACGGTAAATTGTACGACCGAAGAGAATCGATTGTGCAATTGATTTAAAGTTATCATCTAAAATAACAATATCGCCAGCTTCTTTAGCAACTTCAGTTCCGCTACCCATTGCAAACCCAACGTCTGCACGTTTCAAGGCTGGACTATCATTTACACCATCACCAGTCATCCCAACAACTAAACCAATTTCTTGTGATAAACGAACTAAACGTGATTTATCCGTTGGCAAAGCACGAGCGATCACTCGAATATTAGGTAAGATTGATTTGACTTCTTCATCTGGCATTTCATTTAATTCTTGCGATGTTAATACAATGTCATCTTCTGCTTGTAAAATATTTGCATCTTTCGCAATTGCCACGGCTGTTTCTTTACGGTCACCAGTAATCATAACTACTTGAACGCCTGCTTGTTGTACTTCGTGGATTGCTTCAATTGCTTCTGGACGAACATCATCACGAATAGCTAAAATTCCGACTAATGTATAATCCGAAGGTAAGCTTTCTTCTGTTACGACTTCATCTGTTGTTGCTAAGATTAACACACGAATTGATTTTTTCGCTAATTCGTTAATTTTATTATCTAATTCTGCTAGTTTTGTAAAAGCAACTTTTTGTCCATCTTGATCATAATACGTTGAACAGTTTGGTAAAATCTTTTCTGGCGCCCCTTTAATTAAGGTTGTATTCCAATCACCAGCTACTTGTGTTGCTGAGAATTTACGTGCAGAAGAGAATGGGATTGTCGTTACATGTTCTAGTGTTCCAAATGATTTCTCATCTTTTTCAACGAAGGCTAAAACAGCTTTTTCTGTTGGATTCCCACCAATAATCAGGATTCCACCATTTTCATCTTCTGTCATAACCGCATTTGTATTATTTAAAATCGTTGTACTAACAATGCGTTTTAATTCAGTTGGAATTTCACCTAATTTGCTATAATCCTCGTTCGCACCGTTAATATAAGAAACAACATCTAATTGTCCTTTAGTAATCGTTCCTGTTTTATCAGAGAATAACATGTTTAAGCTTCCGCTTGTTTCGATACCTTCTAACTTACGAACTAAGATATTGTCACGTAGCATTTTTTTCATGTTTTGTGATAATACCATTGCAATCATCATTGGCAAACCTTCTGGAACAGCTACTACAATAATAATAACTGCTAAAATAAAGGCTTCAACAACGTTATTTCCGACTTCACCAATGTTGCTAAAATATTCGCTAATTTTAGCGCCATTAAATTGGTTTTCAATAAAAATTTTGTTGACCATAAATGAAATAAAGATTAAAACCCCACCAGTATAACCAGCTTTTGAAATTTTATCTGCTAAATCAGCAAGTTTTAATTTCAATGGAGATTCACGTTCTTCAACTGTTAATTCAGAGGCCATTTGACCGAAGAATGATTTGTCTCCGACTTTAGTTACTTTCATTACAGCTTCACCACTAGTAATTACGGCACCACGGAATAAAGCATGTTCATTAAATGTATCGCCATCTTCGTACTCTTGACCTGGCTCTAAAGGAATTTTTTTCGCTTCATCAGATTCACCATTTAGTGAAGCTTGATCGACTTTTAAGTCACCATCTAACAACACACCATCAGCAGGAATTTTATCCCCTGTTTGTAAGATGATTTCATCACCTTGAACAATATCATCGATTTTAATCTCAACAACATGTCCGTCTCGAAAGACTTTAACGATAATCTTAGAGGCATCTTCTTGTAATTTTTGGAAAGCTGATTCATTTGAGAATTCGCTCCATGTTCCAATTAATGTTGCTAATAATACAGCAATTGCGATTCCTAGTGCTTCAAACCATTCTGCATAACCTAAAAAGGCAAAAATAAGATTTAATACAAGTGCTACTAGTAAGATTTTGATAATTGGATCATCAAAATTGCCTTTTAATTTGTCGAGAAACGTTTCGGTTTCTTTTTCAGTTAATCCATTCGTACCATGTTCTTGCCTTGACTTTTCAACTTCTGCTGTTGTTAAGCCGCTAAATTTTTTATTCAATTTTTGTTCTCCCTTTTTTATCTAAAATTAATTGCAAGAAAGGAATAAGCTTATTCCCTTCTTGCAATCGAATACTTACTCATTTATTTATAGAACATCTAAACCATAGGCTTGAACAAGAGATGCTAAGCCACCTTGGTAGCCGCTTCCGATGGCATTAAATTTCCATTCGCCGTTATGACGGTACAACTCACAGAAAACAACTGCTGTTTCAACTGAGAAATCTTCACCTAAATCAAAATTAATAATCTCTTCACCAGTTTCTTCATTCAAAATATGAACAAATGCATTGGAAACTTGTCCAAAGTTTTGGTTACGAGCAACCGCATCATCAATTGTTACTGTAATGGCAATGCGATCAATTGATGGTGAAATTTTTGATAAATCGATTTTGATTTGCTCATCATCGCCATCTCCTTCACCAGTACGGTTATCTCCTGTATGCACGACTGAACCATCTTCTGATTCTAAGTTGTTATAGAAAATAAAGCCATTTTCGTTGATACATTTGCCATTGGCATTTAATAAGAAAGCTGAAGCGTCTAAGTCAAAGGCAGCTCCACCATCATATTGATTTGTATCCCAGCCTAAACCAACGATTGTTTTTGTTAAACCAGGATTTGTTTTTGTTAAGTCAACTTTTTGACCTTTTGATAAATTAATAGCCATAAATTGTTCCATCCCATCTTAAAATAAAGTATAGTACTGTATTTTTGATTTTGTTCATTAACCGATGTTTACGCCAAAGTCTTTACCTAAAGCAGCTAAACCACCTTGATAGCCACTACCAATTGCTGTAAATTTCCATTCGCCGTTATGACGATACAATTCACCAACAACAATTGCTGTTTCAATTGAGAAGTCTTCACCTAAATCATAGCGAATCAATTCTTCTTCTGAGTCAGCATTCACAATTCGGATAAAGGCATTTGATACTTGACCAAAGTTTTGATTACGCGTCTCTGCATCGTCAATCGTTACTGTGAAACGGATTTTTTCAATTGCTGAATCGACACCGCCTAATTGGATGTTAATTGATTCATCATCGCCGTCTCCTTCGCCTGTACGATTATCGCCTTGATGAACAACCGCTCCATCAACACTAGTTGGTTGATTATAGAAGATAAAATCCGCATCGCTTCTAACTTTTTCGTTACCAGCAAGTAAAAAGACTTCAGCATCTAAATCAAAGTCTGCTTGACCATCATATTTATTCGTATCCCAACCAAGTCCTACACGAATTTTAGTTAAACCAGGATTTGTTTTTGTTAAATCTACTTTTTGTCCTTTTGCTAATGAAACTGCCATAATAACATCCTCCTAAATTTTAATTTAGTTCCTATACAATTATTCTACAAGAATAATTGTATAGGAACTACGATCAAATATCATCAGCCTTCCGACGGATACTTGACTAAAATTGCTTAACGATAAGACTCTAACATTTGTGTTAAGCTTGCTACATTCATACCGCTTCCAATTGCTGCAAATTTCCATTCATTTTCATGACGATACAATTCACCAGCTACTAATCCAGTCAAACCTTGATAATTGTCTGTTAAGTTATAACGTGCAATTTCAACACCAGAATCATCCATAATACGAATAAACGCATTTTGAATCATACCAAAATCTTGTCCACGTTTTTGCCCTTGATAGATATTTACAACAAAAACTATTTTATTGTATTTTGAATCGATTTTATTAAGAGAAACTTTAATGACTTCATCGTCTCCCTCTCCTTCACCTGTTAAATTATCACCCTGATGAACAATTGCGCCATCAGCACTTTTTAAATTTCCAAAATAAACTACATCTTTTTTACCAACAAAGCGATCATTTTGCAATAAAATAACAGACGCATCACAATCAATAGCTTGACCTTTTGAACCGCCACCAAACAAACCACTTAATAATCCACCGCCGCCTGATTTCGCTACCTCATCCCAACCAAGTCCTACAGTCAAGTTATTTAATGTCGGATTTGATTTAGTCAAATCGATTTTTTGACCCTTTGATAAATTAATTGCCATCTCTATCGCTCTCCATTCTCTTTGTTATTATGCCCCTACATCTCTAATCAAGCTTATGGAAATATAATTTTTGTTGATTAGTTTGTATGTATTGGATATACTTTGATTATATCATATTCAAGTTTATTTTGTATTCTAATATTCCGTATATTTATTGTTTAAAACTGAAGTTATTATGAAAAAACTAACAAAAAGTTGAGGTGGATTATGTTATGGAATTACGTCCGATTCCTCAAAATATTAACCAAATTGATTGGCAGGTAGAGTTCCCTATTCCCGTCTCTACAAGGATTGGATTTGAAAAATCAACTGACGAGATTAGTTACCCACAAATATATGGCGTTATTTTGGGTGTTCCTTTAGATGAATTCAGTTATAACGAATGGCTATATGATTTAGTGTATGCCGACCATTCAAAAATTCATTTATTAAACGGAAATTTAGACAAACAAATTGATAATCAAGTATTCCAAGGTATCCAAAAACTGTTCAATACTCACCAGGAACAAAAAGGGCTAAGTCCAAATCGTTTTGTTGCATTTATGCAGGGAAATAATTTGCTACCTTTGAAAAACCATCCAGACCATTACCGTTATTTAACTTTGAAATTTATTGATTTAATCACAATTTTTTCAGAAAATAATGGTGGTTTATTGCATCCAGATTTCAGACGCGTTGTCGTTGACTGTATCAAATGGGGCTTTAATTATATTGACAAATGGTTGCAAGCAATTGACTTTCCAAATGAAATCCCTCAAGTGATTTGGTATGGGGCGGCTTCAAAAAGTGAGGTTTATTTTCTGATTTTACTGTATTTGCTTGGCTTTGATGTGTTAGTTTTCAATAGCGAGAAGAACAATATTTTCAAGGACTTAAAAGGAATTACTATTCCAACTTTTGAGTATCCAAGTGAAATGCCCTTAGAACCTTTTCCTACTGAAAAACCAACAAGAAAATCGACAACTGCTAGAAAAGCATCCATGGAATTGAACAAAATTATGAATTCCGATGGTAGCTTATTATTAAAACCTTTTCAATTAAGAGAGTATTTGCCAGAAAGTATTACCTTGCAAACTACCTATGATGAAATCCGCATTATTGGGAAGGAAAAAGCCTTTGTTCGCCCGAACTTCAAAGTGAAAAACGAACTTGTTGAGATTCCTACTTTATTCTCAAAAGTCTTGGGTATTTCTACAGATCGCACTAAATATTGGCAAGATTTTTATGAATTAAAACAAAGCACTTCGTTAGTTGAAGTCATCAGAACTTTTCCGATTAAGCCAGAGATTAAAGGAAATCAGAAATTTCATTATCAATTCGCCTTAGAAAATGGACGCTTAAATCCAGAAAAAATCATTGAGTCGAATTGGTGGTTGCATAAAGAAGTATCAAAAGGAATGCAGTTAGCTTTAGCTAGCGGAATTAGCCGTTGTGTTGAAAAGGCTGATTTTTTGCCACAAGGAAAAGAAACGAAGGAAGATATCCAACTTTATCTTTTCTCTCAAGCAATGAATATCCCACCTGTAATTACAAAATTACTGCAGCAGTTTGATTACGCCCAAGACATTCCTAAAATAATGATTTATAATGACGGCAATAGTGGTATTTTCACTAGATCAGATGCTGCTTTGTTATTAATTTTAAATGAAATTGGATTTGATATTGTCATCTACAATCCAACGGGACAAAATGATATTGAGCTTTATATTGAAGCTAGTAAATTTGATAGTCACTGGCTGGACGAAGTTAGCTTTAATGAAACATTCCAGACTAGCGCCAAAGGAACAACTGCACTAAAATCAATCTTTAATAAATTTGTTAAATAAAAGGAGCCTAATAAAATGGAAAACCAAGATATGAATGAATTAGTAGAAGTTGAAGTCGTTAGTGTTGAGAAAAAATTGTCTCAAGCAGAAGCTCAAAAAGAACAATTAAAAACGTTACCAGAAGTAATCAATATCAGCGGAAACATTGACATTAAAGATCAAATCTCAATTTTAGAATTCGGAAAAGAGCCTGCGGAAGGCATTTCACAATTCTCAGGTCGTATTTTAAACAATATGAGTGTCGCAGAAACACAAAAATCAACGGTTATGTTGACTCAACTTGGCAAAATCATGGATAAATTTGAACCAGAAGATTTTACTGAAGAAAAGAAAGGGTTCCTAGGCAAGCTTTTCGGTAAAGGGAAAGATGTCATGGCAGCAATCATGGCTAAATACCAAACGATGGGCGGCGAAATCGAAGTCGTTTATACTGAAATCAAAAAATATGAAGTTAAAATGAAAAATAATGTGCATATGCTAAATCAGCTAGCTGAAGAAAATATTCGCTATTATCTTGAATTAGAAAAATATATCGCTGCAGGTGAATTAATCGCTGAGAACCTAAGAAACAATACCATTCCTCAATTACAAACACGAGTAAACAATGGCGAACAGATGGCTGGCATTGAGTTAAGTAAAATGACGGCCGCTTTAGAAATGATTGAACAACGCATCTATGATTTAGAAATGGCGAAGCAAGTTTCATTACAAACCGGTCCACAAATCGATATGCTACAAAAAGGGAATGTTCGCTTAATCGGAAAAATCAACTCTGCCTTTGTTATTACGATTCCAGTATTTAAGAGTGCTTTGATTCAGGCAGTTGCCATTAAACAACAAAAAATGACGGCTGAAGCTATGACTGAACTAGACAATCGCACAAATGAAATGTTATTGAAAAACGCTCAAAACATTTCACAAAACAGCATTGAAATTGCGAAATTATCTGGCGCACCAAGTATCAAGATTGAAACAATGGAACAAACTTGGAGTACCATTATGAATGGTCTTGAAGAAACGAAACAAATCGAAGCTCAAAATATTGTTGAACGCGAAGCTGGTAGAAAACGCCTGCTTGAACTACAAACAGACTATGAAGCACAAAAGCATAAAATGTAAACAGTAAAAAAAGAACCCTATAAGAAGTTGATGTTGTCGGTTTAGACTAGGCATCAGCTTCTTTACTTTAATGAATCGGACGAATGGAGGCACATATCATGAAACATTTTAATTATTTAACTGCGCAAGATAAAGAAACTATTTTCTACAAGGAACCTCAAACTATTAAAATTAGCCATGCTCCTGATTTAACGACACACTCTTCAAAATATGATAAAGCACTACTTGCAAATGCTCTTGGAGCAGCTATGTATATGCCGGGAAACAGAGAAGATATTGCCAAATTAATTATCACTCAACGTTATTCAGCGACTACTTATATCCTTTGTTTAGAAGACAGTATTGGCGATATGAGTTTAGATGTTGCGGAAGCCAATTTAATAGAACAACTGACTTTAATCCAAGAACATTTTTCAACTCAAACTTCTGCAGAACAAGCCAATAATCCTGCTTTATTTGTCCGAATCCGCACGCCGGAACATCTACGTGCTTTTAGCGAAAAACTGGGAACACTCATAAAAATAATTAATGGATTCGCTATGCCCAAGGCGGATAACGAAAGCATTGAAGGTTATTTTACTAGCTTAATTGAGGTTTCCCAAAAAGCCGGAACTTGGCTGTGGGGAATGCCTATTTTAGAATCAAAAAACCTTATGATTCGTCGCACTAGAGAACAGGAATTAAATCAGCTTTATGATTATTTGACTCAGCCTGAAATCGAGAAATATGTTTTAGCTATTCGATTAGGTGCTACCGATATGTGCGGTTTATTTGGTGTACGCCGTAGTATTGATTCTACTATTTATGATGTTTCTGTAATGCGTGATTTTATGACAGATGTCTTGAATTATTTTACAATGGATCGCCGCTTTGTTGTGACAGGCTGTGTGTGGGAATTTTTCAGCAAACGTCCTCGAATGTTAAAACCACTTTTGCGGGAAACGCCTTTCGCAGATAAGCTAGGAAAAGACGGACAACTGATTCGCAAGTCCTTAATTTCTGAAGCAAATGATGGTCTGATTCATGAGGTTATGTTTGATAAACAAAATGGGATTATGGGAAAAACGTGTATTCATCCCACTCATATTGTCCCTGTTAATAGTCAATTGGTTGTACCAAAAGAAGAATATTACGATGCGAAACGCATACTAGATAGTACCAATGGCGAGGTTGGCGTTTTCAAAAGTGAAAAAGGAAATAAAATGAATGAAGTCAAACCGCATTTACTTTGGGCTAATCAAGTCATGCGACGAGCTGAAATTTATGGTGTTTTTAACGATGAAAAAGACTTTGTCGATTTATTAATTGCAGAATATTTAAGTGAGGATTAAACATGAGTAAACAACAGATTTATACAGTCGCCGAAGGTCTGGATATCCAAGTAACCCTTACAGAAAATCCATTTCAAATTGAACCAACGGCTTTATTTAGAATGGCGGCTCGCATCAACAAAAAACGCAATTTTCTTTTTGTGAGTCCTGTTTTAGGGAAGCATTTGCCTGTCAACCCAGCAATTCCTTTACTAGTTGGACGTGCTTTAGCTTTGATTTATGGTGACTGTTATCAAGAACAACAAGCCGTCATCCGTGAAACATTAAATCAGATTGATGCACCATTTAATTTTAATCAGGCGGACTTGCCACAGATAAATCTTAGTAAACCGGTCACTATTATTGGCTTTTGTGAAACAGCAACCGCATTGGGACAAGCTTTTTTTGAAAGCTTTGCCTCACCTGCAACATATATTCACACAACTCGAGAACAACTAGGCGAAGATATTGCACCGTTGCTTTCTTTTGAAGAGGAGCATAGTCACGCCACTGCTCATAAAGTTTATGCTAGTGATCCAAGCTTTTTTCAACATACAAACGAGATTATTTTAGTGGATGATGAAGTGACTACTGGAAAGACAAATTTAAATATTATTCGCGATATCGTCAGAGCATTTCCTCATAAAAAAATTTTTTCAATTATTTCTATTTTGGACTGGCGTAATGAATCCCATCAGCAAGCAGTTCGTGACTTGGAACAAGAATTAGAAATCACCATTAAGGAATACGCTCTGTTAAAAGGTTTAGTAACTGAAATCGGTCAGCCTACTTCTTTGACAGAAGAGTCTTTAGTGACTGCCGCTGATTTAACTAGTCAATTACAGCCAACCTTGATTGAACAGCAAAATTTATGGAATTTCCCTAAAATTCAACTTGGAAGTGCAAATGACGTTGCTGTGAACTTGCCTTATTTGGAAGCCACTGGACGTTTTGGAATAAACAATCAACAAAACTATGTTATTCTTGAAAAAATAGAACGTCTTGGAAATTATCTGCAGGAAATACGAACGGCTGGCAATTGTTTAGTTCTAGGAACTGGAGAATTTATGTATTTGCCTATGCGGATTGCTAGCTTTATGGGCGAACAGGTCTTTTTTCATGCTACAACAAGAAGCCCTATTTTAAGCCGTTCCTTACCAAATTACCCTATTTTTAACAAGAGAAGTTTTTCAGGAATTGAACAACCTGGGGCAAGAAACTTTGTTTATACGATTCCAGAAAATCATTATCAAGATATCTTCGTTATGCTAGAACGCATTTTAGATAAAACTGGATTAATGGAATTAAATCAACAATTAGCCACTTGTAAAGCAACTAACCTTTATTTCTTAGATTTTTCCACAAATACACTTTATCGTTCACAAAACTATTAGGAGCTGATCTGTATGAAACCATTTATTAAGGGAAGTTATTCTGATGATGATGTTATTTTTCTTTTACAGGATATTAGCAAAAATGTTGCTGAAATCGCTACTGCTGAACGAGAAAAACTGATTCAGTCTGGGATTCATTATTCAGAGATGCTACCTGTTGAATATCAACCAACTGCTGAATATATAGCTTTATTCAAAGAAACCTTGGCAGATTCCGCGACACGTATTGCTTTATCTGTTGGAATTGTTGCAGAAAAAATTATTACTGATAAACTAAAAAATTACAATGATGATTTAGATCAAGTCTTTGCTAATCTTGTGTTAGTCAGCTTAGCTCGTGCAGGCACACCGATTGGCGTTCTCGTTAAACGTTATTTTAAATTCGTCTATCACGTAGATATTCCCCATTATTCTATCTCGATTATTCGTGGACGCGGCATTGATGAAGTGGCTTTAGATTATATTTATCAACAATCCGCAACTGCTGATATTCAATTTATCGATGGCTGGACTGGCAAAGGTGCCATTACAAAAGAATTAACCGAAGCCTGTATGCAGTATAATCAAGCTCACCAGCTAAGCCAGCCTCTTTCTGATAAATTAGCCGTCCTAGCTGATACCGGTAGCTGTACGACCCTTTTTGGGACTAGAGATGACTTTCTGATTCCAAGCGCATGCTTAAATTCAACTGTTTCAGGATTAGTTAGCCGCACTGTTTTGAATGAACATTTCATTAAGCCTGGAGAAGTCCATGGCGCTAAATATTATCAAGAATTTGAAGACTTAGATTTATCCAACGACTATGTTGACGCCATTATGGAAGCTTTTCGTCAAAATCAAACTGAGATTGAGGAACAAATTGCTAAAAGCTTAGCTAGCTGGGATCCCGATGAAATTCCTGATTGGGCTGGTATGAAGGCCATTGAACAAATGAAAATTGATTTTCATTATGACAGCATTCATTTCATTAAACCTGGGGTTGGAGAAACTACCCGTGTGTTACTGCGTCGAGTACCAGAAAAATTATTGATTAATCCTGAACGTAAAAACGATTTGCGGCATATTTTATTACTAGCAAAAGAACTACACGTTCCTGTTGAAGAGTATCATAATATGCCCTACTCATGCTGCGGCTTAATTAAACAACAAGCTGGAGAGAAAGAAGTATGAAAAAAGTTCTCTTTACTGATCTAGACGGAACTATTCTTTTTTCTAAAAACTCATTACCAGCGGATTTATCTGATGAAAATTGCGAAATTATTGAAACCTATTCAAATGGACAGCATGGGTATATGGAACGTCAAACATGGGCTTATCTAGCAAATTGGTCAATCAATAATTATCTGATTCCTGTTACCACCCGCTCCACTGAGCAATATCAACGTTTAGAAACCGGTTTAGCTGTCTTTAATTTGCCTTACGCACTCACTAGCAATGGCGGCAATCTTTACCGCTTTGGACAATTAGATGAATCTTGGCATCAAGACATTCGTCTATCCTTAGCAAATGAATTAAAAGTAGCTAGCGATGCATTGACGGTTGTAAAACAATTCGTTCCAGCTGAGTTCATTCGCAAAATCAAGCAAATTGATACACTCTATTTTTGTCTGTTAGTCGTTGAACGTATTTGGGAATCTGAACGAATTCGAGAAGTAAACCAGCTATTGCAGCCTTTAAACTGGCATGCTTATTTTCAACATAAAAAGCTCTATGTACTGCCTATTCCTTTGTCTAAAGAAAATGCTATTAAAAAACTCAAAAAAGAATGGTCATCTCAGGATATCAAAATCCATAAAACATTGGCTATGGGAGATACAACTATGGACTATCACATGTTGCTTCAACAAGAGAACTATCTTTACTTTGGAATAGCTGATAGCCTGCATTTTAAACTACGAAACACACCGTATTCATTTAAATCCATTCAAGCCTTTCTAGATTAAAAACCGTCCTAACCTCCAAAATAATGGGGTTAGGACGGTTTTTAATCTAGAGTTTAATTACGGTCAAAGCTCATTAATTTCAAACTCTTTAGATAGGCTTGAACTTTTTCAAAATTCTCTTGATTTTTTTTATAGAAGGGTAAAGCCTTTACTTCATCAGCAGTTAGCCATTTACTTTCAAGATAACTCTTAGAAATTGAGACAGATTGAATATCCGTCAGGCTGACATAGACATTTTTATTGATGACAGGCGCAGATTCTTTCTTTAATTGCTGTTTACATAAGTAGAACGTTTTAGTTACATTCACTTTCAATTGGATTTCTTTCTGAACTGCACGCTTCGTTGCCACAAGAGGTGTTTCGTCCCCCACGACGTCCCCACTAACTGGCTTCCAAAAAAGCGTATTCTCTTCTTCAATAGACAACATTAAAAATTTTTTCATTTTGTAGTGATAAATCCAACACTCAATACTATTTTTTATTTCCATACATAAGCCCTTCCTTTTCTATACCTAGTAATATACCTGTTATTTTATTAATAAATAAATTAGATTTATATTTTTATTTTCACATCTGAAATAATTAAGACAACGTTATATTTTAACATAATAACTTATCGTTTTATTAAAAAAACTAATTTTTTCATATGTTTATAATAAAAAACAACCTTTCTACGATTATACTTCAAAAAAACCAAATAATATCAAGGCTTACAAAAATGTTAGATTAAAAAAATTGATTTCAAAAAATAAATCCCGCTAAAAAACTGCTAATTTGAAAGTGGATTCATTTCATTTTAAAATTTAGAAATATCTATACAATTTCGTTATTTTAACTCAATAAACAGGCAACTTCAAAAGAATATTTAATCTATTTCCTTGATTAAATATGAGTTAACATTGTCATTATTGATAATTTATTTAGTCAAAAACAATTAGAAAAAACTATTTAAATTCATTATTATTTACTTAATATTTTTATTAAAAGACAAGTATTCTATAACAATATAATCAAAAAAAACTGACGAAGAAAAATTCTCGTCAGTTTCTAACCTTCTTATTTAGCTGATTCAACAAACTCAGCAGATTTTTCTCCAGCTTGACGACCAAAGATAATGATCTCTGCAACAGAGTTTCCACCAATACGATTTCCACCGTGTAATCCTCCAACTACTTCACCGGCTGCAAATAGCCCAGTAATTGGTTGACCTTCTTTATTCAGCACTTCTGTATTTGTGTTAATTTTTACGCCACCCATTGTATAATGGATTCCCGGTGCAATTTTGATTGCATAATATGGACCTTTTGAAAGATCGTTATCCATACCTGTTTTTCTACCAAAATCAGCATCTGATTTCGCCGCAACATTTTCATTCCATTTTGATACAGTAGCTTCTAATGCATCACTTGGAACTGAAAGTTCTTTAGCTAAGTCAGCAATTGTTTTACCTTCTACAACAAAACCTTGTTTTTCATACTGAGCAATTGCAGTAGCTCTTTCTTTAACACCAGCATCAAAGATTAGATAGGCAAATTTATCTGGTGTTTCATTTACGGCTTTAGAAACGACATCACGTGTATCTAATTCATTTACAAAACGTTCACCTGTTGAAGATACTAAGATAGCTCCTTCACCACGAACCACTTCACCGATTAAATAAGATTTCTCTTGTTGAACAGTTGGGTGAATTTGAATTTCGTTCATATCCACTGTAGTTCCACCAGCTTTTTCAATCATTTTAATTCCATCGCCTTGGCTACCTTCTTGGTTTGTTGTTACATAACCTTTAAGATCAGGATTAATTTCACTAATCATTTCTAAGTTTGCACCAAATCCACCTGTTGTTACAACAACGGCATTTGAACTAACGGTTTTTTCATCTTTCCCATCAAACACAACTTTGACACCCGTTGTTTTTCCATCTTTTTCAATAACTTCTTTAACATCTGCATTTACAAATAATGGAATTTTTTCTTCTTGTACATTACGAACTAAACCAGCAACTAAATATTGTCCAACAGCTGAACCATCTTCTGGTCTATGTGTACGTTTTTCACTCATACCACCTGTAATTGTGATATTGTTTAAACGAATTCCTTTAGTATCTAACCAATCAATTGCGCTAGCTGAATGATCTACGAAGAAACGCAACATTTCTTTATCATTAGTACCATGTCCACCTTTTAAGGTTTCTTCATAAAATAAATCATTACTATCTTTGATTCCTTGTTCAGTTTGGAATTTTGTTTCTGAAGCATTCATTCCTGATGAAGCTTTCATTGTATTTCCACCTGCAATTGGCATTTTTTCAAAAATGACAGGGTTCATACCTTTTTCTTTTGCTTCAAGAGCGGCTGACATTCCTGCTCCACCTGCTCCAACGATAACGATATCGTATTTATCTTTAAGTTGATCTAACGCTGTATAACTAGTAGCTTCTGATGCACCAGAAAGTGTTTCAGAAGATTCTTTTTCTCCTTTTGATGATGAAGCTTTGCTTGATTCTTTATCTTTCCCACTTCCGCCACCACAACCAGCAACAACAAGTAGTACTGCACACACCATGACAAACATAGCAAAAAATCTTTTTTTCATGATCTAAAACCTCCAAGTTTTTTTGTTCGTTATTCAAAAATAAAAAGCTTTTTACATTTGTGAATTAATGAACAATTATTACTGGTTTATCATACCAGATTCCATTAACTGTCGCAATGCTAAATCACTGATTTCTGCTAGATAATTCGCTTATTTCAAAAAAATTATTCTGATTTAACCAAACATTCATACTCTTCTAATTTTTGTGAAATAAACCAACTGCTTAACTCCAAAAAGCAGATTACAAAAGAATAAGCCTATTTTGTTTGTTAACAAAACGGCTTATTTTTAAAACCAATTCTTATACATACAATAAAAAAATACTTTTGATTTAAATTTTTAAGAACCACACTCACTATTTTTTGGTATCGCTATCAATTATTCTCTTCTACCGACTTTCCAACTAAAACATAACCCAGAGTAAACGAAGTTACTAACGCTAGAGTAATTCCTAGAAGGGCATAAATAAAGTAAGGTCCAATATAAGCTGGCAAACTAAAAATACTTGATAAAATATAACCATACAATCGAACTCCGAAGAAACTAATAAATGCTGATGCTACTGAACTCCCGATTGTTGCGGCAATAAAGGCCTTTTTATATTTTGTTAAAACCCCGAACAAGGCTGGTTCTGTAATTCCTAATAAACCAGAAACTACCGCTGAAATAATAATCGAACGTTCTTTTTTATCATTTGTCTTAAAATACATCGCTAACGTTGCTCCAGTAATTGACATATTTGCCATAAACATCATTGGCATCAACATATCGTAACCTTGATTAGCAAAATTTTGTAACGCAATCGGCGTCATCGCATGATGCATCCCAGTTAAAATGGCAATTGGTCGAATGGCTCCAACAACAACACCTGCTAAAACTGGTGAAATATCAAATAACAACTGAATTACCCAAGCTAAGCCATTTCCTAGATGAATTCCAATTGGTCCGACTACCGTCAAAGCTAAAAAACCTGAAATAAATAAAGTTAAGGTTGGAGTAAAAACCGTTCTAAGTACTTCTGGCATATACCGATCAACCAATCGAAAAACGTACCCCATCAACCACACGGAGAAAATAATCGGAATAACTGTTCCAGAATAATTAAAAACAGGAATTGGAATCAGCTCTAAGAAGTGAAATGCGGATACTTCTCCTAATTTTGCAGCATCTACTAAAGTCGGATACATAATAATTGACGCAATCGCAATAGCTAAATATTGATTTGTTTTAAATATTTTTGCTGCTGAAGCGGCTAAGAAAAATGGCAAGAAGACAAAAACTCCGCTGGCAATCATATCAATAATTCGCACCGTATCACTGGTGGCTGAGATAACGTTTAAAGCTGTTAATCCGGCAATCAATCCTTTAATCATCCCTGCTCCTGCAATAGCCGGAACAATCGGACCAAATACTCCTGATACCGTATCCATAAACATAGAAACAAAGCTTTTCTTCTTTTTATCAACCGGTTCTGCTTCAGTAATTGATAGTTCCAATTGATTCGCTAGCAGATTATAATACTCCACAACATTCGTTCCAATAATCACTTGAAATTGATCTTGATTAAATTGAACCCCCATTACACCCTCTAAGGATTTAAGTTCTTCTTCTGAAACTTGTGTTTCATCTTTTAAATCAAATCTAAGTCTGGTCATACAATGCCATACGTTATTAATATTCTCACGTCCACCAACATATAAAATGATTTTTTGGACAACTTCATTTTTTTCCATCTCATTGCTCCTATTCGTAGTTAGTTGTTACGAATCCACGTGTTTCCGTTTACAAAACTCATAATAGCATAGAACATTCAAAATAAAAAACAAACCAAAACGAATGAAACCATCTAAAAAACCTTTATTTATCCTGATTTTTTTAGAATTTACTAAAAAATTGGACTGGTTTTTATAAAGATAATGCAAACTTTTCAAACCAAATTGACTATCCAACGATATTCATGTTTCAATGAGAGGGAAACTAACTTAGAAAAGAGGATTTATTTTATGACTCCAACGATCATTACAAATATTACCTGCTTTACATTAAAACCTGACCGACATAACTTAGTCATTGTAAAAGTAGAAACTGATAAACAAGTAACAGGATACGGTTGCGCTACTTTTCAGCAACGACCTAAAGCCGTGGAAACCATTGTTGCAGATTACCTAAAGCCGCTTTTAATTGGCAAAGACGCGAATAATATCGAAGACTTATGGCATTTGATGATGGTAAATGCATACTGGCGTAACGGTCCAGTTATTAATAATGGAGTTTCTGGGGTCGATATGGCACTCTGGGACATTAAAGGAAAACTAGCAAATATGCCACTTTATCAATTATTTGGCGGCAAATCACGGGATGCTATTCCAGCCTATACTCATGCTGTAGCGGATTCCTTAGAGGATCTATATGTCGAAGTAGACCATATTCTAGCTCAAGGATACAAACATATTCGTTGTCAGTTAGGCTTTTATGGCGGTAATCCGACGAACCTTCATAGTACAAAAAATCCAACTCCCGGTTCTTATTTCGATCAAGATGACTATGCAGCTACAACATTAAATATGTTTAAGTCCTTACGTGAAAAATATAACCATGAATTCCATATTTTACATGATATTCATGAGCGACTTTATCCAAATCAAGCCGTTCAGTTTGCTAAAAATGTAGAGAAATACCAACCATACTATATTGAAGATCTACTTCCCCCAGATCAGAATGAATGGTTAAGCCAAATTCGTTCCCAAACATCGACAGCCATTGCAACGGGGGAATTATTTAATAATCCAATGGAATGGAAAAATCTAATTATCAATCGTCAAATCGACTTTTTACGCTGTCATGTTTCACAAATTGGTGGCATCACACCGGCATTAAAACTCGGTGCTCTTTGTGAAGCCTTTGGTGTTCAAGTCGCATGGCATACCCCTTCCGATATTTCACCAATTGGAATGGCAGTGAATACGCATTTAAATATTCATTTGCATAGTGCGGCAATTCAAGAAAATATCGATGTTAAAGACAATACAAAATCTGTTTTCTCACCTGTTATTCAGCCAGAAAATGGTTATTTCTACCCACTTGAAGAAGCTGGAATTGGCGTGACTTTTGACGAAGAAAAAGCGTTGCAATTCCCAATCGAGTATCGTCCACATGAATGGACTCAAAGCCGCATTCCTGATGGAACAATTATTACACCCTAAAACCAGATAAAAACAGTCGACAAAACACCCTTAGTAGGATGTTTATCGACTGTTTTTTGATAGCATTTGTCTTGAGCGATGTTGTTCTTCATTAAACGGAGTAATATAGGTACATTTGTAATCAAGAGCAATGATTTCACTCATTTCAAAAATAGAGCCATTACTTAAGATACCACGATTGATAATCTTCATAGCTGCCGTTCCTTTTTTTTGCATTAATAATTCAGCTAACTTTTTATCAATCGATAGTGGCTCATACGTAGTTAAATAATGAGAAATCTTGTATTTCTGCGCCTTAACATAAGATTGAATCGACTGCTCCACATCCTCCAAAGTTAGATGAGCAAAGAGTTTTTTCGGCATCCGTGACGTTTCTACTTGGACAATCTGATAGTTCACTATCCGAATTCGCTGAAACACCCAAACTTCATCCGTTCCAACTAATCCAAAAACTTGTTGATCCTCTTGCGTAGCCAATTCCTTCTCTAAATAAATGACTTTTGATTTGATATTCTCGTATGGGTTCTCCGTCAATGAATTATAGATAAGCGGATTATTGCGAATATTCTTCTTAATAAAAATTCCAGAGCCTTGCACAACTTTAATAATCCCAATATTCTTCAATCGCTTCAATGCTTCATGCACTGTATGACGTGAAACATTATACTGGGTTGCTAGACTACGTTCAGTAGGCAATTTTAAATCTTCAAAAGTAAATTGATAAATCTTACTCAGCAAATCATGGACAATAAAATCCTTTTTCTTCATTGACTCCCTCCTAACAACATCGCTAAGGCTTCAAATTAATCTCTATATTTATACGTTAATCCTTTTAAAAAATTACGGGCATAACGATCGCCACATTCTTTATAATTTCGATGTCCTTCTTTACGTAAAACAGCACTCAATTCACTATTTGATAGAATCACTCCTGTTGAATCCAAAATGTCCAGTATATCATCACTAGTTAACGAAAGAGCAATTTTCAACTTTTTAAGCATCACATTATTAACATTGCGATCATTTTTAATCATTGCTTGCGGCTTTTCATTGTTTTCTGCACTCTCAGGTCTAGGACCTCTTTTAAGTGTAATTAGCCCATTTAAGAAGGCCTCAAAGGTTTGATTATCACACTTCTTCAGGTAATCATTTTCAGCAAATTCATCTTCATTATTTTCATTACTACCCTTTACCTTCGTCAGCATTTGGCTAACCTCATCTTTACTCAAGTCCACATCACTTAGTGCAAATATTTCCACCATTTCTTCATCTTTAAGATTTAAAGCATAACGCAATCTCGTTAATCGATCATTATTATTCATCTAATTCCTCCAAGTGTCAACTGTTTTAAACGCAAATTATTTAGTTAAAATTTGCGTGGGATGTGTTTAGTATACCATATTCTAAATTGAGTGTTCTATGATTCTATAATGTAAATCCTATTCATTAGCTGAAACTCCATCAAGTTTTATTTTTTCCTTAATCAGTGAATCTAGTCAAATATTAATAAATATCTATTTTGAAACGGATACCACATCAAATGAACCGAATCAAATCAGTTCATTTGATCCAGAGATTGCTACACTTCAAGAGGAACTCAATGTAAAAACAAACAAATTGACGAACTACAGAATTTACTTAATCAGCAACAACAACTGCATCTCATGGAACAAAAGAAAATGCACCTTTTGTTGGACGAAACCAACCAAGAATTCGAGAAAAAAATGATGATGATGATCATTTTTTTGTTGCAAAGTTTTAAAAATTATCAACTTTAAAACATGGGATCAATGTCCCCTTACAGGTCATGGTTCTTGATAAAATAGGGATTATGCAAACCTTATAGACATTCCCTAGTTTTTCGTTATTTAATAAAAATATAATCTAAACTTAGAATGAAATTTTGAGCCATAAGCATTAATTCGTATAAAAAAGAACAACGAGCTTCTTTATAAAAAAATATTTCCGTGTTAAAATACTTATATATTAAGTACTTGGCCCCATCCTCAATAACAAAAAAGAGGAGAGATAATCCATGTTAAAATATATAATTGCTAGCGGGATTGCCCTAAGCTTTTTCTATTTACTATCCGAACTATTTCTCAATGTCTTATCAAATATGCTAAAGACTAAGAAAGAACTAGGAATTTCACTAACAACTCAAATAGTAAATAAAAAAAACAGACAAGGATAACTACTCCTTGTCTGTTTTTTTAGGTTAAATTTTTTTGTGCATAATAGTAAAACCCTTGAAGAATATACCCTTGCTTCTTATACATAATTCTTGGAGTATCCTCTGAATCAGAAATTAAAAAAACTTCTTTTCCATTTTTTCTCATAGCATATTGCATTGCGAAAATTTGCATACTTGTCCCTACTTTTTGATGCTGATATTTTTCATTTACATTAAATCCATCAAGTTCAATATAATCGTCTGTTTCATGAAGGTATAATATACCAATAATTTTATCATTAAATTTCGCAATAATTATTTCTGTCCTTTCGTCTAAAAATTGCTTTGGAATAAAATTATTTTGTTTAAAATTAGCATAATTGATTCCAAAGGGTAAAGCAATTTCATATCCATATTTTCCTGCTTCTGTTAAAGTTTTATTGTTTACAAAAGAAATAGATATATCTTCTCTTATTACTTTATTCATAGTTAAAAAAACTTCTGGCTTAACTGAGTAGACTTCTTGTACCTGTATATCGTATCCATTTTCTGAAAGGACACGATATATGTTTGGATCAATTGGAATATTGAAAGGAAATGTTAATAGACTATTTAATTGATTATTTTTTTCAAGTCGTTGAACATACTCTTTTTCTATTTTTATTAATTCTTCAGTGCTTATATTTTGATTGAAGGATAATAAATTATTAAAATATTGTAGTTTTGCATCTTTATCATAATAGATATCAAATCTATCATTTGTTTCTTTTTTTGAAAATCCATAATAAAATATATTTTTCATTTTTTTCTCCATATCTTTTTAGTTTAGATTTTTTAGATTGCTTTTATAATTTAGTTACCATTCGAACAAATAAACCTAAGTCGTATGATTTTTCAAAAATAAGAGATAGAATAAGCTAGTAAATAATACAAGAACAACACCTAAAATAACAAAAACAAAAGAAACATTAAAAATTGAGAATAGGATTGTTATTATTGACGTACCAACAAACATTATCAAAGCTGTTAAAGTATTTACCCCAGAAATTAAAGTCGTTCTTATTTTATCATTTGATAACTCTTGAATTACAATATTTAATGATGTGTCTACAAATTCAAAGCTAAATCTTATTATAAGTAATGACAATACTATTAATGTGAAATTTGAAAATGAAAGCAATAAAAAACCTGAAGATAACAATAATAAAAACCATCTAATAGCAGTATTTCGACCCATTTTTTTAGATATTCTTTCAATTGAAAATGATGAAATAATAGCAGAAAGAAGACCTAATGAAATTACAATAGATGAACCAAAAGGAGAAAAACTCTTATTCGCTAACAATAACTGCGTAAAATTTAATAATACTGACATAATTCCTTGGAAAATTGCGATAGTTATTAGTAAGTATCTTATGTTCTTCTTTTTCAAAACTTCTTTAAGATTATCAAACAAACAACTTATTGTTATGGTTTTGTTTATTTTATTTTTATTTTCTTTGGAAATTTTTATTCCCACTAAAATGAAAATAGATATTATTTGAGTGAAAATTCCAAGTATAAAAATACTTGACCATGATATTGTAGTCAAATATCCTCCAAAAATCGAGCTCAAAGTCATACCTATTATTGAATAAGCGGTATATTTACCTATTTTACTCTGATACGTTTGCTTAGGATTATGTTGATGAAGTAAAGTTTGGTCGCTTCCTGAAATTAGTGCTAATCCAATTCCATATGACATAAATCCAAACATAAGAAATCCAATATTAATATTAAATAACATCATTAATAAATATAGAGATATAAATAAGTGTCCAACATACATCACTTTTTTTGCTCCAAATTTGTCTGTAAGTACTCCTGAAGGTAATTCTGAAATAAACATAACTAAAGTTAGTATTGTTTGTAAAAAACCTATTTGTACAATTGAGTAGTTATTATGTTTCAAATAATTTAACCATATAGTTCTCTCAAAAAACAAAGAAGCCCAAAATCCATATATATATATATTATTCATAAGTTTAATATTCAAGTAGAAAAACTCCTTAAATTTTCTTTTGTACTTTTTATAAAATCTGTTAAATCAATATTTAGAAAAATTGTTAAAATTTCTTCATCACTATATTGAGCCCCTATTTTAGCAACCTTTAATAAATCTTGATAGCCCGTTTTCTTAGTCTTTATATATTTTGCTAGTAAAAATGTAACAACGTAACTACTATCATAAAATGGCTTGAAAATATGAGCTTGTTTTACCCAATTAACGCTATTTTTGTTATTAGAATCAAAATCTTCACATTTTCCATATACTAGCTTTGATATTTTTTCGTAATTATTAGAGAATTTCTTTGAATTTAACAATCCAGGACTAAGGTCACGAAAATTTTTAATTTCAAATTCTGTATTCATTATTGGTTTAATAATATTATCTTTGAATCTAACTAACTCTCTTTCTTTAATAAAACTATTCATGTTTGGTTCGTCTGAATAGGTATTAATTAAATATTCATTTACTTCATTTTCCATAATTTGAGAGTAAAGTTCAGTGATAAGTACACTATGCTGCGTATTGAGAAAATTTACGTTGCGAGATTGATAATTTATTATTGCACCGATGCTTTCATGTGCTAATGTATATAATCCATTTAAATCATTAGTCCAGTTTAAAAGAATATAAGGGTGAACCTCATACACATTTATAGAGAATCCTCCTGTCCTTTTTTCTTTTTTTGAATGCCAATCTATCCAACGTTCATTAATCATTTTTCTAAAAATAAGTGCCCAGTCATTACTGATTTTTCTGTAAATTTTTTCAAGTATTTCAATTGCTTTTTCTTTAGAAATAATATAATCACTATATTTTTTTTCATAATACAAATCACTGTAGCTTATTTTTTTTAATCCTGTCATTTTTTTTTGATAATTTACAATTTCTTGACTAATCGCAGTTTCATATAGTATGAAACTACTTATTTCTTTATAAAAAATACCAAGACTACTAGATAAAAATTTTTCATAATAATTTGAGAAACCTTCATTTTGACTATCTAAATTGAACTTTATTACTACAATTTTATATAAATATGCTACTTGATCTTTAATGTCTAAGTAAAAATCTAAAAATTGATTATACGTTTTTTTTCTAATTTCTTGATTGTCATGCATCAAAAAAAACAATTGATTAGTGTGATATAATTCTATCGTAGATTCATTACTTTGAATACTACCAATACTATTCTTTGTATACATTATTTTTTGATATTCGGTATACGGAGAAATCTGTTGAAATAGTGTATTTCCATCTTTGCTCTCAGTTAACAGTCCAGTTAAAAATTTTTTATAATATTTAAAGTATTCAACTTTTTTTAACTCTGTAATGTAATCATATGAATATTTTGTAAGTATATTTTTTTTAAAGTCTACTACAAGCTGATCAAAAATATCATAGGATTTTGTTGCTAAATCAAATTTTCGTTTCACAGAATTTTCGTTGTTACTTATTGAAAACTGAAGAAATGCAAAGCAATAAATTTTATTTAATTTACTGTATGTTTTCTCAATATTTTTAAAATTATCTAGAAGGTCTACTTCTAGGTAATTTGATTTATGTTCCCAATATTCAAAAGATTCATTGCATTCATTAATCGCATGATAAAATGAATCAGTGGAGTTAAATATATCGTTTAAATTCCAATCATAGTCTATTGTCATAGTAATACTCCTTCATAACTATAGGTTTTAAAATTTCTAAAACTAGTTGTAAATCTTTATTTCTGTTAAAAGTATTTTTCACTACATCAATAAAAAAAGTTTCTGTTAAATTTGATTTATCTCCAATAATATTTAAATAACCTTTATACTCTTCCCACATAATATGTCCTAATAAATTTGTAGCTGTCTCGAAAACTGATTTTTGATCACTGTTGTGATCAATTAATTTAAGAAGATTTTGATATCCACTAGTGTTTTCGTAATCTACATGCTGATTTTCAATCATTCCTAAACTTGATACAAATGGATGTTCTACAGCCATAGCACTTCTAATAAATAATAATTTTTTTTCTTTTTTTAAGAAGTGATTGTATAATAATTTAGTGCCTCCAATCCCACGAATTTTAGGATGTAATATGATTCTGTATATAATTCTTAGTGAGTCATTAATATTAATTAAGTCAGTTTCAGTTACTGTATCAGTATATGGCGAAGTAGTAATGGCAATTCCCATTAACTTTTTTTTATAGTAAAGAGAATAGAACTTTGCTTTTCTTCTTATTAAAGTACCCTCTTTAACATCTCCAAAGTAATGATATCTTTCTAAAAGCTGTAGATCATCATAATTGCCTTTCAAAATTTCAAAATCTCTTTCAAAAAGATTAGAGTTAGTGTCTTTCTTCTTTTTATATATTTCAATTCTATTAAAATCATCAAAGCGAATTACTGTATCTGGTAGTATATAATCTTCAATATCATCATTTGCAGTTATGATAACAACCCTTTTTTTACTCTTACTAATAAATTTTTGAAACATATAACTCACAATTTTTGCTGTATCTCTATCTAAAAATGCTGAATACTCATCTATTAATATTTTTTCATGTTCTCTAGTCATTGCAAATGCTAGCTCAAATCTAAATTTTTGACCCGTAGATAAATATTTGTAAGGTGTTAAATATAGATACGCTTCTGATAATCCTGCCATATTTAATGTAGCTAGTGCTTCTGAAAAATCTAGTTCGAGTGCATCAATTATTGGAATATTTCGGTTAAAAGTATTCTCAATTTCTTTATATTTATATGTTTTTTGAATTAATCTGCCTAGGATGCTCTTTCCAGTTCCAGAAGCTCCTGTTATATATCATATTTGGGAGTCTTCCAAATATGATAAATCTGGTTTTTTAAATATTTCTTTTTCTTTAGGAACAACTCCAAACATTTTTTCTATTTTTTCTGTATTTTCTGACTTTAAATATCTAGTAATTTTAAAATTCATTTAAATGCTCCTTAAAAAATAAGTATCATTCTCATCTACTTCTAATTGTCTATTTTCATATTTGCAGTTATATCGGTGATATAGATTACCAATCGGAATATACTGAGAGTGTGCTTTCAAAAAATTATTAATTTCAATTTTTTCTAAAATATTTAGTGCATATATATCAAAATTATTTAATAATTTTAAATAATCGTCGATTATTTCTTCTTCAAAAAAAGGTATATAACTCATAAGTAATGAAAAGTCATTTAAAACTGTTGTTGTAAATAAATTGTAAAACAAGTCTATTTCTTTGTTTTTTTCAATTGATTTATTTATGTTTTCTAATTCTATTGCAATTATATTTATATTATAGTCTTTAAAAATACTTGATATAATCTCAAAATTAGGATAAAAATCAACAACTCCAATAGTAATATTTTTTTTCTGATATTTACTCTCATCCCCAATTGACTTTTTGGGATATTGTTTTAATTTGTTATCCATTAAAAAAAAATAGTTATCAGCTTTGTTAATATTAAATTCATTAAACTCAAATTCGTGAAGTAAATTTTGAAGGGTAATCTTCATTTTTTTAGCTCTATTACTTACCAGTACGATTCCAGCATGTATATTAGATTTTCTATAAATCTGTGTACCTACAAGAGTATCTAATAATATAGGGTTAAATAAAGTCGTAGGAGTTACTTCAATTACACTATTTTCGTATTTTTCTACAGCATCGATTGGTGAATTAGTAAGTATTAATTGTAATTTTTTAGAAAAAAAGAGAGGATACATTTCATTATTGTTGTAGCAAAATAAATCCGTTTCTAAAGGTACGAAGGGCCCAGTCCCAATAGGAAGTATTTTTTTTTTGCAATCTAGATACACTGGGGTATAACCTATATTTGAAAGTAACATTTCTACATCAACGGGATACTGCAAAGTTATGTTAATAATATTTTTCTTTATAGATAAACCTATTTTATTAAATGAGCATTTTTCATTTCGAGCATCTTTCCAGTTTTTAATCCAATCAAATTCTTTAGAAAATAAGGGACAATGATAAAATATATATTTCCAAGTATCAATAATATCTCTTGGTTCTACTTCTTTTCCATTTGACCATTTTATATCTTTTTTTAAAACAATACTCCACTCTAACTTATTATGTTTATAAACTCTTGCTAGAGATTGATTTTCTTGTTTTGAAACAATAGGTATATAAAAAAGTCCAACCAAGCTTTTTGTTGCATAATCAAAGGATGAAAAAGGGATTAAATTAACTGGAAATACATCTACGCCAATATTCATTTACAATTCCTCACATTCAAGATGATAGTTTTCAAAGTTCAAATAATTGATTCTACTTTGTTCACATTGCTTATTATTGGTCCAAAAATTTAATATTTCATTTGCCATAATAGAGCCAATTATCATATTGGTAGAACTTATAGAACCAATCATTGGTTTTCCACGGTCATTATTTTCTTGATATTTAATCAGATTTGCAATTTTTTTATTTTCTGACAATATGTTTGTAAAATGTCCAGTTCTAAGTCCCACACCTCCTGTTATGAAAGGAATATCAAGACTTATAGCTCTTTTTGCAATAATACTAACTATATTAGTTGGAGTGTCAGCAGCATTAACTATCAAGTCAAATTCTTTTCCAAAAAAAATTTCATCGATTGTCTCATCTGTAATGAATGTTTTTGAAATGTTTACATTAATTTTAGAATCATATTTAAATAAATATTTCTGTACAACTTCAACTTTGCTATTGTTTATATCTTTTGGTGTGAAATATAACTGCCGATTCAAGTTGGAAAAATCTACTTTGTCTTTATCAACTAAAGTAAATTCCATAACCCCCATCGCAACTAAATTTTGCAATATGATAGTACCTAAACCGCCCAGTCCAATTATAATAACATGCTTTTTCTTTATTGAGTCTTGGTATGTACTTTTTTTATAATGTTTATTAATGTCTTCGAAAAAATACTCATTCTTAATAAATCTATCATCCACATATTTGACACTTTCAGTAATTAAATTTTCTTTTTTTAAAAAATTAACATATTCTTTTTCTGTTTTTTTTTTTGTATTAATATCAATCAAATTACCATTAGTAATGTATTTATAAAATTGTGAAAATTCATCAACTATTGTAAATTTCTTTGTTCCTAATTGAACAATGGTTTTGTTTTGGTTTCTGTATACTACTACTGCTTCTTTCAATCTATACATTTTATTAACTCCTTACGTAAATAAAACAATGAGTCAATTAATAAATACTAATCGACTCATTACTTTCATTTGATACCATAACACTTAATAAAAAAATTAAGAGCGCTCAATCATTTCACGTACATCTTCGCGTTCGATTTCCATATTGCATACCTCCTTTTATTAAATAATATGTAATAGAAAACTTAAAATAAAACAAGTTTTTTAATGCAATTCTAATTTTACAGAAAATTCGCAACATTGTCAATATCATGTATGCCCAATCACAAGACTATTTGAAGGAAATGGGGATGACCGCTGTCACACTGACTGGCGAATTAACCGGTGCATATGATGTTTACCGTCTATTCACTGGAAAAGATCCAGTAACTGGTGATAAAGTAGGTCGTTTAGAAGCGGGACTTTAGACAGCAATCTTATTATTACCACAAGCCAAAATGGTGATGGCAGCAAAGGAATTAAAAGCTGGAAACAAAGCACTTAAAGGGTTAAATTTGACAGAAAAAGAATTGAACCTGTTGAATAAGGTTGGGTATTTTGAGGATGTTGGGAAGCTTGAAAAGTTAGTGGGACTGATTTTCAAAACCAAATGAACTCGTGATGTATAGAAGCTTATTTCAAGTGGTAAAAGAAGGCAAAAAAACTATGAATGAAACGAAATCATTTCATTCATAGCCACTCTCATTTTAGCTCATCAGTCCTTATTGACAAAGAGTCTTTTTTTGTGGAGTATACCTTTTAAATTAAATCTCTTCTATATTTCCTCAACTTTTAACTCATAACAACAATAACAAAGCTGCTGCTGCGCCACCTGAATCATCGCCATCATAACTACCTATGGCTTTTTTATTAAATAAACCTGTTCCTTTGTATATCTTCCCATCTTCATAGCTACCAACTGCATCTTTCCCAAATAGCCCCTTGCCTTCATAAATCTTGCCATCTTTATAACTACCGACTTCTTCCTTACCAAACAAGCCTGATCCTTTGTAAATCTTGCCTTTTCCGTAAGAACCAATCACATCTTTGCTGAAAAATCCTGTTCCTTCGTAAATCTTATGATCGTCATAAATACCAATCGCATCTTTATTAAATAGTCCCGTTCCCTTATAAATCTTCGCCATAATCCACACTCCTTTTCACTTACATTTACTTTCTTAAGTTTAGCATAAAATAAGTGAAACGTTATAGTGGAGATTTATGATTTTTACTATCTCTTACAAGACTCACAGAAAATCCTAAAAAATTTAGCCTTTTAAATGAGTATCAAAACCAACTAGATACTCTTTGACTACGAAAATATTTAGTTAATCTTTATTTACATATTTTCTGTATTAATCACAACGTAATCAGAATTACGAACGGTATATTTTGCCGTTGGACTATCAGGATAAGACGCATTTCCATCAAAATTAATAATCTCAGTGGTTTCAGGTCCTTTAATAAATTGAGTATAGCTTCCACCAGCTCCACTAATATTAGTAAAGTGTAAAGTCATTTTATTTCCAGTTGTTCCATCTGCAACAACACTCCATAGATCACGACGATAATTATCCCATGAAATATCTTTGCTAATGTCATTATTTGTATTTTTATACGTGCTTTCGTAAAAATCAATTGCTTCATCAATACCACTCCATGTAGACGCTGTGGCTTTATTTATTGTAAATCCAATAACTTGTTGATTTGTCGGAACGGTTTCATTCTTCAGATAGTCTTGATATGCAGCATCTTCTACTGTTACTCCATCCATACCGGTGTCTGTTTTTTTCAATAAAAGAGCATGGGCAATTCCATCGTTATTGCTGATTGTTACAACTGTATAGCCGTTTTTGTCAACATTTTCACTAACTACATAAGTGAAATTCGTTTCACCATTCACTATTAGTTTTCCATTATTGAAATTCCAATCACTTTTCTCTTGATCCTCTTTTCCAGCCGCACTCCAAGATCCTTCAACACTCAACTCATTTTTAATAGCTTTTGCTGTAACACTACTTTCAACTTGACTCGAAACAGAACTACTCATCTCTCTTGAACTTTCTTTACTTGTTTTCATTTCTGAACTACTTACATTTCTATCCTCTTTTGTTCCATTATTACATGCAGCTAAAGTTACTAATGTTCCTCCCAAAAAAAGTACTGATGCCAACTTCATTTTCATTACAAACACTCCTTTTATTAAAGTATCTTATACCCATAATTATAACAAGTTTAAGTGAGATTAAATATAGACTATCACTTTGTAAATAGTTAAATTTCCGGCTTATTTCTTAATAAATGCAAACGTTTTATAAACAAAATCTTTCATCACGTTTTACTACTCCGATATTCACTTGGGGATTCTCCCATCTCTTTCTTAAAAACTTTTGCAAAATAATTGCTAGTTGAGAACCCAACTCGCTCCGCAACTTGGTTAATTGCTAATTCTGGATTATTTCGCAACAGGATTAAAGATTGAAAAATACGATATCTTTTCAAAAAAGCCATTGGCGATTCACCATAATAACGATCAAATTCCCGAATAATTTTGTACTTTGATACATGAAAATATTTCGCCAGCTCATCCAAATAAATATCCGAAGCAAAATCATCGACTAAATATTGATAGACTTCTTCTATAAATTCTGGTCTTTCACGCCTCCGCGCGTCCATGCTGCACTTCATCACTTCAAGAACCAATTCATAGGCAATTTTGGCATTTTCAAAAATTGGCAAATCCTCTTGGCTTAACTGTCTTTTGATAAAATGAAGTAACAGCTTCTTTAAGGAATTATCTGATGGTAATGTAACAAGTGGCTCAATTGAATTTAACAAAAATGTGCCGATTTCTTTGGAAAATTCAATATAAATAAATTCCCATTCATCCTCAGATTGCTTGTAGTAACTGTGATGACTCGGTACAGGAACTAAAAAGAAAGAATCTTGCTCCTGACAATAACGCTTCCTCCCCACATCTAAAAAACCTTTTCCACTAAGAGTATATTGCAAAATATAATGGGTATCTTGTCTATTCATGCCTTCCCAATAATACTCTTCTTTTTGTTGACTGTAGCCTATTCCTTTAATGAAAGGCAATCGATGTGTATCTAAATAATGAAATAGTTGATTAAATATTTCTGGAAAATCCTGCAATTTTTTACCCTCCAATAAAATTACTTACTCTTGTTCCTATCCTATATTTCTTTTATGCTTACGTTAATAAATAAAACTAAGGAGATTATTATGCCTATTACAGTCGAAAAAAACGAGACTTTATTTCATTTAAAAAACTCATCTGTCAGTTATGTTATTGAAATCCTTCATAATAAATATATTACCCATCGCTATTGGGGAAGTGTTCTTTCATCTTATCATGGTTCCAACGAAATTCAAATGATTGACCGCGGCTTTGCGACAAATCCAATTCCAACGTTGCGAGATTTCTCTTTAAATAGTTTGCCATTAGAATACAGCACACAAGGAAATGGCGATCACCGAATTGCAGGCTATCAAATTCGATTAGAAAATGGAACAAACGTGACTGATTTTTCCTATGTTGATTATCAAGTGATCCAAGGCAAACCTAAGCTCACAGGACTCCCCGCTACTTTTGGAAATCAGCAAGATGTGACAACCTTGGAACTGACGCTGGAAGATGCTATTAGTCAGTTAAAAATGATTTTGTCTTATCATCTTTTTGAAAATCTTCCGGTCATCACCCGAACCGTTCGTTTTGAAAATCAAAGTCAACAATCTGTCTTTTTAGAAAATACAGCTAGTTTGATGATAGATCTACCGTCCCAACAATTTGATTTGATTACCCTTGATGGCTCTCATACAAATGAAGCTGGAATTACCCGCACCCCAATTCGTTCAGGCATTCAAAAAATAGAGAGTTCTAGAGGAACAAGTAGTCCACAACATCAACCATTTATGGCGTTAACTGCTCCTGAAACGACTGAATTCTCTGGTGAGGTTCGAGCCTTCCATCTTATTTATAGTGGAAATTTTTCAGCGCAAGTCGAGGCGGAGCAGTATGGTTCTAGTCGAGTGGTTATTGGGATTCACGAAGGAACTTTTGAATGGCAATTAAACCCGCAAGAAACCTTCCAAACCCCTGAAGCCGTTCTTGTTTATAGTGAAACTGGGTTAAACGCGATGTCACAAACTTTCCATCAACTGTATCAAAATCATCTTGCACCTACTTATTTTAAAGAGAAAGAACGTCCGATTTTACTAAATACATGGGAAGCTAACTATTTTGATTTAAATGAAGCCTCTTTAGACAAGCTAGCAAATGCTGCTGCGGAAATGGGAATTGAATTATTCGTTTTAGATGATGGTTGGTTTGGAAAACGCCAAGACGACACAAGTTCTTTAGGGGATTGGACAACGGATTTAACAAAATTACCTCATGGAATTGAAGGATTAGCCGAAAAAATTAGACAAAAAGGAATGGAATTTGGTTTATGGTTTGAACCTGAAATGATTTCTAAAAATAGCTATTTATACGATTTACATCCTGATTGGGCCTTGCAAGTTCCTCATTATCCTATGACGGAAGGACGTCGTCAATTTGTTTTAGATTTATCCAGAATTGATGTACAAGATTATTTGATTGATGTCTTGTCTAGTTATTTAGACAGCGGGAGAATCAGTTATATTAAATGGGATATGAATCGTCATTTAACTGAAGTTGCCAGTCAATTGTTGACTTCGGTACAGCAAAAAGAGGTCTCTCATCGTTATGTATTAGGGCTTTATCGAATCTTGGAAAGCCTGACAACCAAATACCCTCACTGTCTTTTTGAAAATTGTTCCAGTGGTGGTGGACGTTTTGATCCTGGGATGATGCATTATATGGCTCAAACTTGGACTAGCGATAATACCGATGCCTTGAGCCGAACCTTGATTCAGTATGGCTATAGCTTCCTTTATCCCCCAATTATGATGGGCGCCCATGTTTCTCAAGTTCCCAATCACCAAGTTGGACGAATCACGTCACTAGAAACTCGCGGACATATTGCTATGAGTGGAAATTTAGGGTATGAATTAGACTTCACCCAACTTGATTTAAACGAAAAGCAAGAGATTCACTCACAAATAAGCTTTTATAAACAGATGCGTCCACTATTTCAATTTGGACAATTCTTTCGACTACAAATGCCAAATACCTTTTTTGCCTCAAGTTGGCTATTCTTAAATGAAGATGAAGCAATCATTATCTATTTTAACGGATTAGCTCGCCCCTCTGTTCCAGTTCAGTATCTACCATTACATTATTTAGATGAGTCTTCTGACTATGTAAATCAGGCAACGGGTGAGACTTTTAGTGGGAGTGAATTAAATAAAGCGGGCCTTACGATTCCAAGAATAAAAGAAGATTTCAAAACATTGCTTTTTCATTTTAAAAAAAAAGGATTAACCGAGTATAAGCCCTATAAAATCCAATTAAATATGGATTTTATAAGGCTTTTTTATAAACTAAGACCTCTTTATCTTCTATCTTTGTAGTGACCCCTTCGCTGGTTTGTGAATCGGAGTTTATCCCCAAGGTGCATTTCCAAATGGGGAAATAACAATAATTTCAAACTCCATAAATAATCCTCCTTATCAAAACATATTATTTTAAAAATTTCTATATTATATGTTATATGATACAATATAAACAATAAAAATAATAGGGGGGGTAACTTGATAAGATGAATTCTTTAGGAGATAAAATACGATTAAAACGTTTAGAAAAAAGTTTAAGTCAAGAAGAGCTAGCATTTGGAATTTGTACTCAAGGAAGCATTAGTAATCTAGAAAACAATGCTCGCATGCCTAGTTTAAGTATCTTATTACAGGTTGGTCAACGATTAAATATGGACTTAACAGAACTTATGAACTATATAATAGATATAGAAACACCTAGCAATCGATTATTTACACAACTGCAGATTTTGCGAAGTCAATTTAAAAATGAAGAAGCTTATGATTTTGTCCGAAACCAGATAATCGTTAGTAATTTAAAAACAGATTATGAACTTAAACGCTACTATTATTATTACGCAATAACCGACTTGACTTGGACTAAAAACTTTTCAGATATTCACTATAATTTTCACTTAGCATTGGACATTAAATTAGAAAAAACGCTTGATTTTTTAGATATTTTAATAACGAATGGAATCGGATTGGCCTATTATATGGAATCAGAAAAAGTGAAGGCACTCACTTATTTTGAAAGATCACTTGAACAGCTGGATGATTTTTTCCTGACTACTCATTCAAGCTCAAATATGGATACAATTGAAATTTGTAAGATTTATTATACAACCGCTAAATTTTATTCAGACATTAAAGAATACCAAAAAGCATTAGATCTGTGCCTATCGGGAATTAATTTGCAACAAGAACGACACTTAAATTACGACTTGGATAGACTCTATTATGAAAAAGCCTTTAATTTGTTTAAAATCGGAAATCATGCAGAAGCCAAAATAAATTATTCTTACGCTCATACATTAGCAGCGATCAATCAAAATGACATTTTGTTAACAGTGATTGAGCAAGATAGAACGGATTTCCAACTTAAGAATTAACTCATTTACGTATGACAAAAATAGATAACTGAATTTTTTATACTTCAAAACAGATGTGGTGAACATTCCTTATCTGTTTTTTCTGTCTGTAACTCAGATAGAAAATAACAGAAATATATATATTATATAATTTAGATTGTAGATAAAAAATAACAAATATCCTGCCTTTTTATAGCCATGTGGCTAATTTTTTAAATTTGTAGCAGTAAACGTAAGCACGGCATGAATTCCTTGTACATCTGCAACTATTTATCCAATCGTTTCTTATCTCTTTTTATACCACTCTTTGTTACAACTTTATGAACATATAATTAATTATATTAAATAATTAAAAATTATACAAAAAAATAACAATGTATCGTTTTTAAAATATGATATTATTATATATGAACAAATCACTATATTATAGAATTGGAGGAGAAAAAATGAAAAAAGGTATATTTTATTTAGTTGTTATGTGTATGTGTTTAAGTGTTGGGGTAATGCATGTACAAGCCCAGACTCCAGATACCCTATTAAAAGAAGTAACTAGCATACCAAAACCTACATGGATTTTTAATTCTGGTATGAGTAAAGGAATGTATCATGATCGTCAAGATTTAGGTTTTATATTAAAAGAAAATACTGTTTTATCGGTAAGGCAGGTCAATCCAAATTTTAAAGAAAATTTGACTGTCCGATTGTTAGGCAATGACTCTAAAACTGAAAAAAGTGTAAGTGTTGGACTTAATTGGACTCAGATTAGTAGTACGGAGCCCTTGATTCCATTTGTTGATACTCCTTATGGAAGTGCTTCGCCCAAATTAGAGTATAAAATAGAAAGTTCAATACCTCAAAAACCTTTACCTATATATCAATATAAAACGAGCGAAGATGATTTTTTTAACGCTTGGGATCAATTTGATGGTGATTATGCTTTAGTTAAAGGAAATGACTTCCAACTATTAATTCCCAAAAGAGATAAAGAAATGGTACGAAATTTAAATAATTTTGCTTCTTTAGATGAGCTTATTGACTATTACAATGACATATTTGCATATTATAATCAGATGGCTGGATTTGATGATTCTTCAGTGGAAAATCAAAATGGCCAAAATCGCTATTTTTTAAAAGCAGATCTTAATGGTCCTGGGGGAGCTTACTATGGACCAAACTGGACAGCCAATAGTTATGCTACCATAGACATGTGGCTAACCAAAAACCATTGGGGTACTTTACATGAAATTGCACATGGATATCAAACCGGATTTGACGGTATGGGAATGTATACAGGAGAAGTTTCAAATAATTTATTTGGAGCTCAGTATCAATACGAAAAATATGGAAAAGAAGCAGATCAAACAGGCTGGTTATTTGAGTATGGAAATAAAGAAAATGTAGAAAATGATTTATATAAAAAAATGATTGTCAATCAAGGAACGTATGATTCAGCCAATTTACGAGAAAAACTTATTTTACTGACAATGTTGAAACAAAAAGCAGGCAATGATGCGTTCACAAAAATGTATCAAGGATACCGTAAATTAGCGAACCAACCTGATTTTGATAAAGCGGATTATTTATTACCTGATTTACTAAATAAATATTATAGCGAAACGAGCAGACAAGATTTTACCCCAGCCTTAAAAAAATGGGGATTAACTATTGATGAAAGCCAATCTGCAAAAAATCGTTTTGCGGGCTACCCTGCAGTGGCTTCACTAGCTGACCTTGTTCCTGAAAGTCAACTAAGTCGTGCTCGTGAGTTATTGGACGATTCTATTCTAATTAATTCAAATTTTGAAATGGTACAAAATCAGGATATAGCAAGTCTTAACTTGAGTGGAAATCTAACGCTTCAATTAAAATCTAACGATATTCAGGATTTAAAGGGAATCAAAATTACCCTGAAAGATGGAACTAAGGAAGTGGCTTCACAAATAATTGATGGAGAACAAATTAGTTTTAAAGATATTCCAAATGGAATTTATAGCTTGAAATTCTCAGGTGGGAAAATGTCAGATTATGTTCCTGATAATTTTTATGTTTATGTAAAAGAGAATGAAAATGAAACAACAATTGCATTGAATGAAATTAAAATAAGCAACCTAGCAAATCAGACAATCCAATTTTTAGGATTAGGAGATAAACTATTCGGAACATTTTCTACAAATTTAAATAATCAAGAAGCTTTATTTTCTATAAATGATACTAGTCCGCATAGTTATTTTAGTGGGAAACTCTATTCACAACTAGTTGTATATAAGGATACTGGGCTTGTAACATATGAAAAATCAGTAGAAGGAACCAATGCAGTAGTTAGTAATGATCAACTTTCTCTAAGTGAAGGAGATTATATAAAAATTTATCATGCAGAATCAGATGATAGACTTCTTTCATCAGACAATATTATAGATATAAATCAAAGATCGAACCATTGGATAATGACAAAATGGGGATTACAAAATCAAACATTGCAAAATGATCCACAGCAAGATCTTATAAAAAAAATTGATTCAAAGGGAACTAGTTTGCTAGAGGAAGAAGAAAAGACCCCTATTCCTTATGAAGAATCAACAGATAAAAAACAACTTTTGTCTGCCATTAAACTATTGGACGAACCGTACAAAACTCAATTTATGAATAAATTTTCTTCTTTATTTAAATAGAACTAGTAGGTAATGTAAAAAAGTAGAAGATAGATTTATAATCTATCTTCTACTTTTTATGTAGGATTATAACCTATACAGCATTATGCCACATACATATATAATTGAAAAAAATAGATAACTGAATTTTTTATATTGCAAAACAGATGTGGTGAACATTCCTTATCTGTTTTTTCTGTCTGTCAATCAGATAGAAAATAATACAAACCTATATATTATATATTTATTACACATAGAAACAATAAATTTATTTACAATTTATAACAACCGTGGTTTAATTTAGTTAAACAGACAGAAAAGGAGTGAACACATTGGGAGAAATTACAACTCATTCTGAAACGGCTGAAAGCTTTTCTACTCGATTTACAAACCATTCCACTACAATGAAAAATAAAGGAACGGATTTAACGAAGTTGCCTTCATTTGGTTATTAATCTGGTCGTTCATGTAATGATTTAGGGTCACTGCTCTCTAAATTTGCAAGTGCAGTGAATCATGTGAGTGGCGCGATTCAGAATGATGCGGAGAATATTTTGAAGATTAACCAGACATTTATTGAAAAAGATCAAGAAAATGAGAAGCGTTTTGACGGATAAACAACAGCTACAGAAAAAAATAGTTGATTCTTCTGAAAAATTAAGTCAATTGCTCCGCAAAACCAATGACTTAGATCAATTATATGAAGATATCGAAGGACTCAAAATCAAAGAATTTGAGTTGTTAGACGAAGAACAGCAAATTTTCAGAGGGACTGAATATGCAAGTATTATTGACCAAACAATCGCTGAGATTGAAGTTGAAACGCAGTATGCACAAAAGAAGATTAAACAGTTGATCGCGGATACAGAAGAGGACTATTATCGAGAAAAGAAAGCTTACAGTCAATTAGAAGATGACCTTCATTTTGTGAAGAATGGAGGGACACTAAAATGACTAAAATGGATATTGGGGAATACAAACATTTACTTGGCCAAATGAAAGAGTTAAAATTAACATTAGGCTTGAGTTTTACTGGAACCAACGGAACAATTGAAGAATTTTCAGGAGATACGAAGTTAAAGGGCGTTGCCTGGTCTTCCACGAAGTCTTATTTTTCAGCAGGGTATACACCAATATTGGATGGCTTAAGTGATGTATTTTATACAACGATTACAAGGCTAGAAAATTTTATCCGTGCCTTTGAAAGTGAAGTCACCACTTCAGGAGTAAAGTTAGATTTGGACCATTTACAAGATTTACAACGTAGACGTGATGAGTTACAAAGAGATAAAACGAATTGGTTGCATCAAATTGCTGAACAAGCTTCAAAAATACCTGGGTTAGGTCATTTATTTAATGATTATAGCGTTCTACAAGCCGAGAAAAAAGTTCAGTTAATGGAAGATTTTCAAGAGTTCATTCATCGACATGATAGTGACTTTTCAGAACTAAATGGGTTGATTGAGCAAGTATTGTTAGGGTTGGATGAACTAGGTAAACAACGTTCATTTAACGGAGACAGACAAGGATATAGTCCGATTCATTTTATGAATCTAAATTGGTCAAAAAACTTAGATCATTACCATAAAAAACATAGGGATGATGTGAAAAAGACCCAGCAGAAAGATAGGGAAAACTTTAAGAATATGGCAGAGGTTGCTGGTGGTGCGGCGGCGATGGAGTCGTTTGGGACAAATGTTGCTCTTGCAAATACGGGACCGTCATTATATTCAGCTGGGGAAAACTATTACTCCGGACCAAGAGTAAAAGGTGGAAACAGTGGTAAAGTAAACAATGAACCAACAGCACCTAAAAAAACAACTCCAATGAATAATTTTAAGTTTAGCGCAAATGCCCAAAATCATTTGAAAAATGTTGAAAAAATCACAACTAGAAATGGTGTGAGTGGTGGCCACAATGGAAGTGAATTTAATAAAGTTTTCACAGAACAAGGTTTGGAATTAGAAAATGTAATTGTGAGTAAGAAGAAACATCCTTTTATTGAGGGAATTTATGAAGTTGTTTATCAAATTCCTAAAAAAGGACCAACAGGTGAAATTGCTGATCCAATATCATACAAAGTAATGAGAGATCCTAAAACCCTTTATGATCCAAATGTTATTAGTGATGAACTAATCTTCCATTGGGGTTCAGAGGCGATTCAGCAAGGAGTAATTCAGCCTGACGGGCGTTCTATTATTGGAAAAGCACCAAACGGGTTAAGATTTAAAGGTTACCTAGATACTAATGGAATTGTTACGAATTTCTTTCCAATGCTTGATTAAAAATTTAAGGAGTGAAATGAATGGACGCAGAATATATCCTAATAACTGATAAAAATGAAGTTGATGCTTTAATGTTAACCTACTTCATTATGGTAGACCGAAGTTATTTAAAACGAGCATTCGAGAATTTTTCAAAAAAAGAAGGGTTTGGGATAGAATTTATAAGTATTCTTTTTAAAGATGATTTAGATGAATATGATCATAGTAAATTATCAAAACCTTTAGATGATAGACATGTACTGTTAACGGCTGATAAACCAGCTGCAGATGAAAACTGTGAAGCTTATATTAGTTTTGAAAATTTATACGAGTACCTTCAAGAAAGAGTGAATGTTGTTATTGCTGAAGACAGTAGTGAGAAGGAAGAATTGTTAGAACTTTTATTATCTGTTAAAGCAACCTTGGAGGTCTAGTAGATAAAATTAAGTAATGTACCTAAAGAAGTATATATTTATTTAGTGGATAACAGTTAAAAAACCTGACAACTAGAGATAATTATTCAAATTTAAGTTTCCCCTTTGGACACTGGAAAGAATAAAAATGAAATTATATATGGATAATTATTATGAAGGTTTTGAAGGAAAGCCAGAGATTGATATTTATGCGTTTGTAAGCAATGAAAAAGTAGGTATCGAAATGTGGGATGGTTATTTTGATGAAATAATGAGAAAAGTACAACCTGTGAATGATAAATGGCAATCTTTAGCATATTATTATAATTTATATGAAGGTTGGTATGAACAAAGTTTCTGAAATAAAATACTTTGTTGATAATATTGGTATACTTAGAGTAGGTGAAATTGATCCTATTACTAACGAAATTATATTCATTCCTATAAAAATTATAAATCTTAATAATTAAGGAGAATGAAATGTTTGAAAATTTGAGTAATTCAGAAATAGTTTTAAACACAATCAAAAATAATGAAGATCGATTTTTATTTAAAGAGATAGTAGGCGTAGAGTACAAAATAGATTTAGATTATGATAATGACTCGAAGCATTATTTAATATTGTCATTTATTTACAGTAATTTGGATCAAAGTATTGAATATTTAGCTAAAATTAAGTATACCGAAGTCAGCGAATTAGTATTGAACAAAGTGAACAGAATTCCAATTGGTGGTAGGCTGATTGTACAAGATAACAAGAAAAATGGTTGGGCAAGTAATCAAAGGTTTCATATTCATGATGATAGCGGCTATGGGGAAAATGATGGTTTTCAGTATCTTAACTTTTACTGTTCAAAAATGGAAGCTACATCAATTGAACCATTTGCGAGAAAAATAGATTTAGACTCAGACGAAGAAGTGTAGTTTGCGTAGATAGAAAGTTGAATTGTGTACGCTTTGAATCGAGAATAATCACAAATATACATTATTCTTATGAATCAGTCCTGAGAATATTTAGGATTGGTTCTTTTTATCCATCAAAAAGAAGGAGGAAATTAAATGAATGAAACTTGGAATAAGTGGTATAAAGAAGATATTCCAGACGGACCGTACGAATTAAATAAAATAATTTATGATTCAGAGGGATTAACATTAGAATTAATAAATAAAAAACATAAGATAACAGCAGTATTCAAAGATCATGTTATTTCATTTAGAACATCAGATGAAGGCGATAGATGGAAGACAATTGATGAAATTATAGGTACACATGAAGAAAATATTTTTGAAAACAACTTATTTTATACAGTAAATAATTCTAAATTTAGCGAGTGGATAGAACATGATTCATTTGGAAGTAGATCAAAATCAAGTTTTACCCATTTCGTAATACTTACTCATAATGATATTACGGATGTATTGACTGTCGGCGAACCTTTAGTATCTATTAAAGAGTTAGGATAGACTTATTAATAGTTATTTTGAAAATAGTAGTGAAATTGATCAAAAATCTAGACGAACTAATTGATGCAATTATCTCGTTTTTGCAAGATAATAGCTTAACAGATATATATCTATTGAATACAATTAACTAAAAATAAACTTAGTCTGAAAATCAATATTTTTTTGTATATTCAAATGATTTTTCAAATATACCTAATATGTCAAAAAATGAACTATTAAATAGTTTACCTAAGGGTTGGGGTTATACTGAAAATAATGGTTTTGTTCATGTTAGAGATCAGCAGGGTGTTATACGATTACGTATAGATCCCCCAGATAATCAGACTTTATATGACCATGTTCACTTATTTAAGTCAGATTTTAAACCACTAGATATTAATGGAAATGTAGTAAATAAAAAAAGCTCAGAAGCTCATATTCCATACAAAAAATAGGAGGATTCACTTATGAAAATTAGTACTTTACAAGAACAAATTAATCAAATGGACTATTGGGATAGCCAAATTTTAGATTTTTCTATCAATTATTTTGGAGATGAAGTGTCTATTGCAATTGAAAATGATGATGAAACCGACTATGTTTTAAAACTTTTAACTTGTTATAGTGTTAGTTATGAAAATGATGCTAGAAACCGCTGGAATAATTTAGATGTGAGAAATATGTCAAGAGAGCAACTAGGTTATTTTGCACATGATATAAGTGTAAAAGAAAGCTCAATAGAAAACTTTATTGAAATTGACTTACAATTACCATCTCTTTTTGCTAAAGTAACGTGTAAAAATATTGAAATAACTAAGATAGAACATGCTGATAAAAATTATTTTTGGAATAACAACACTAAATAATATTAAAAGTAAATTCAGATTTTAGTTATGAAAAATGAACTTTTTCTAAATGTGAGAATGATGTAGCTTAAATAACGATGAAGAAAAAAATGAGTGAAGAATATCAAGTGATTAAAAATAATACTGATGTTGATAAAATTGCGCTAACCTATTTTAGTTTTATTGATGGACAATAGTTGATAGAGCAAGTGTTGATGGACATATCTCTTACAATAACTAAAATTGAGGAAAAGTTGAAATGAAAATTGAGAAAATGCAAGAAGACATAAATGCTACCAATTACTGGGATGCTGAAATTTTGGATTTCAGAATCAACTTTTTTGGTGATGAGATTGAATTAATATTTGAAGATACTAAAGATTTTGATTACAGTATCAAATTTATTCATTGTTACAAATTATCTTATGAAGATACTGATCAGCTTGATCGCTCTACTGACAGATTGACTCGTAATTTTACAAGAGGGCAATTAGGCTACTACGCTCATGATATTTCCATTTCAGACAGTAGTATAGATGAATTTATTGATGCAAAGCTAACTATAGCACCGTTGTTTGCTAATATAACTTTTAAGATGATGGAAGTTAATCGTATTCCACATGTAGAATCAGATTATTTCTGGAATAAGAATGGCGCCTAATTAATAATGAGAATAAACTATGATTTAATAGAGATAAAAAAAAGGAATACAAGGAATGAAGACAATGATAAATAATAAATTGTTTGATGGCTATGAGGGTGAAGCAGAACTTACTTTTACAGCTAATGAGAATAAACTTATTATTTGGAATGGGTATTTTGAAACTATTTTAGATAATTTATTAGATTGTGAGGTAGAAAAAAGAGGAATAATAACAGAATATTTTGCTCATGAAGGTTGGTATGATGATTCACCTTGGTTAATTGAGGATGTAAATTTAACTATTGGTCAGTTGAAATATTTCGATAGTAGTAAAATTAATCAAAATTCGTTGAAAAAAGATTTAGATGAACTAATTGATGTGATTATCTCATTTTTGCAAGACAATAGTTTAACGGATATATATATTGAGTACAATTAACTAATAATATGGTTAGTCTGAAAATCACTATTTTTTTGTACTATTCTCAATAGTTACTAAAGGTAAAATAGCAATGGATACTATCGTTGTGATACATACTGCTATTTTGTGAATTTAATTTCTGCTTTTTTTATAATGCTTGATTAAAAATTTAAGGAGTGAAATGAATGGATGCAGAATATATCCTACTAACTGATAAAAATGAAGTTGATGCTTTAATGTTAACCTACTTCATCATGGTAGACATGTACTGTTAAGGGCTGATAAACCAGCTGCAGATGAAAACTGTGAAGCTTATATTAGTTTTGAAAATTTATACGAGTACCTTCAAGAAAGAACTAATGTTGTTATTTCTGAAGATAGTAGCGAGAAGGACGAATGGTTAGAACTTTTATTATCTGTTAAAACAACCTTAGAGGTCTAGTAGATAAAATTAAGGAATGTACCTAAAGAAGTGTATATTTCTTTAGGGGATAACAGTTAAAAAACCTGACAACTAGCGATAGTTATTCAAATTTAAGTTTCCCCTTTGGACACTGGAAAGAATAGAAAGGAAATTGTATATGGATAATTATTATGAAGATTTTGAAGGAAATCCAGAGATTGATATTTATGCATTTGTAAACAATGAAAAAGTAGGTATTCAAATGTGGGATGGTTATTTTGATGAAATAATGAGAAAAGTACAACCTGTGAATGGTAAATGGCAATCTTTAGCATATTATTATAATTTATATGAAGGTTGGTATGATGATAGCCCTTGGCAAATTCCAAACAATGAAGAAGCATTAAGTCAATTTAAATCAATTGATAGATCAGATTTAGATACTATACCTCAAGAAATATTAACAAAAATAATGAAGTTACTAGAAAAAAATAGGAATCAAGTTATCTTTATAGAGTATAGTTGAAAATAATGACTTGTAATGTCGGTTCATTAAAGCTTCACAATTTATACTTTTCAAATGAAAAATGGTTGCTATCCCCCACTTGATTGGAAAGGATTGAATTAATTATGAAAACAAACTTAACAAAAAGAGAGGCCTATACTATTGCGAATGAGTATATTGAAAAATATAAGTTAACAAAAAATCTATCAACTGATAGTGATGAATGTGTTGTTTTTTATGAAAATGTGTTTGGTATTATAGGTTATGCATGGGTTGTCGCAGTTAAATATCCAGCTTCTTTTATGCCAGACGAATTTGATGAAACCTCTTATTTTATTTCAGATGAGAGTAAACAAGTTGAATTTGTAATAGGGCACGGCGGAGTCTACCTTACTAATCATCTTACAGAAAACGATACGGGTAAACCTGATGAGTGGGATTTGTTGGATGAGGACTTTTATGTTTAAAAATTTAAAAAACTACAAGAAACCCATTTTTACAAATGCTGATTTCTTGCAGTTTTTTATTTTTATTTAACTGATTTCCATCTAAACTAGCAGTGTTATCCACTCACATTCTTACTTTATTACAACATTGCACCACTATTCGTTTGGGTTAAAGCAATTAGCTGATCTCCTGCCTTAACTTCTTTTCCAGTTATTCGCTCCACATTAGCATAAGACAATGTATTTGTGATTATCACCATAACTGTTGAATCGTAGCCTTTATTAGCTAATAGAGCTAAATCAAAAGTTCCTATTTGGTCGCCTTTTTTCACTCTTTGACCATTAGTAACAGCAGTAGTAAACCCTTCTCCTTTTAACTCAACTGTGTCCAGTCCAACATGAATCAACACTTCACTGCCCTTGTCTGTCTTCATCCCGTATGCATGCGCTAAGGTCACAGTTATGACACCATCTGCCGGCGCATAGACAATTCCCTCACTTGGTTTAACTGCTGCTCCTTTACCCATTAATTCAGCAGAAAAGATCTTGTCATTCACTTGTTTTAAACTTTCAACTTCTCCTGCAACAGGGGCATAAATCATTTCATCTCGGACTACTCCTGCTTCACTTGTTGGATCTTCATTAATTTCTTCAGCAACGACATTGTAAGTTCCTGTAGCTGTTTCAACCGCCATCACTTTTTTGCCGTAAATATAAGTCATTGCAAAAGCTAACACAAAACTGATAATGCTACAAACAATAAACATCGGAATTGAATTTGCAGAAATTGAGATAAATCCAATCACACTTGCTGGTCCCATCGCAACCGATAATACATGGAATAAACCAATAAACGCTGACGCAATTCCAGCTGCGATCATACCACAAATGAAAGGAAATTTTAGTTTCAAATTAACACCAAAAATAGCTGGTTCGGTAATTCCTAATAATGCGGAAATACTCGCAGAAGACGCCAAACTTTTTTGTTTATCATTTTTTGTAATAAAGAAGATTGCCAAACAAGCTGCTCCTTGAGCAATATTGGCCATTGAAGCGATTGGGAAAATAAAAGAACCACCTGTTTTTGCTACATCTGCCAGTAAGGTTGTTTCAATTGCTGGAAAGCTTTGATGCAACCCCGTAATGACAATTGGAGAATAAAACAAACCGAAAATACCCATTCCTAGGAAACCTGTTGTATCATATAACCATACTAAACCGTTGGTTAAACCATCGCTAACAATTCGCATAGCGGGTCCGACTAGAATAAAGGTTAAAAAGCCTGTAATAATAATGGCTAACATTGGGGTAAACGTAAAATCAAACGCTTTTGAAATACGTTTATGGAAGAATTTTTCTAATGTTGCTACTATCCAGGAAACTGCTAGCACTGGTAAAACAGAACCTTGATAACCGGCTTGTGCTACATCCATTCCAAGAATATTCCAGTAAGGCATTGAACCATCTGTAATTGCATTCGCAACACCATATCCATTGATAAGACTTGGCATAACCATGATCATTCCCATGGTTGCACCTAGATAAGGATTGCCTCCAAAACGTTTTGTAGCTGAGAATCCAACTAGAATAGGTAAAAAAGCAAATGGAGCCGAAGCCATCAAGTTAATAATGTCTGCTAAGTCTTTAACTGCAGGTATATTTTCTACAATTGAGGTTGGGCCGAATAAATTCTGAGCGGTTAACACATTGTTTAATGCCATTAACAAACCACCGGCTACTAAGGCCGGAACAATTGGAACGAATATATCAGATAAGACTTTAATAAAAGCCATAATTGGGTTTACTTTTTTACCTTCTAATGCAACGGCTTTCAAATCATCTGTTGATGCTTCCTTAGCTCCAGTTAAAGCCGTCAATTCTGCATAAACATTATCTACATCCCCTGGTCCAATAATAATCTGAAATTGACCATTGGTTTGAAAAGTTCCTTTTACATCCTCAATCGCATCTAATTTTTCTTGATTCACTTGGGTTTCATCTTTTAATACTAATCGTAATCGGGTTGCACAATGAGCGGCTGCTTGGATATTATTCTCACCCAAAGCCTCATTTATTTCTTTTGCAACTTGTTTATGGTTCATGCTAGTTCCTCCTTTTGAAATCGTTTTTATAGTTATATCATACATCATTTTAATTTTATGTCAAACGTTTATCATAAAAAAACATAAAGATAAAACTAATTAATGCATTTTCATTTAAATAAAGAATTAAATATGATAAACGTTTGACATGTTTTGTAATTTGACGTATTCTATATAGAAAGATACCGCTTTCTATATGGAGGAGATTTTCATGATGACACAACTTACTAACTGGACGACTGAATTACGCTACCAACCTTATCAAAGCTGGAGTCCAGAATATATAAAAAACTTACTAAGCAAGGTTCAACAATCAGATTGGCGTCTGGCTTATCATATTCAACCACAATCTGGATTACTAAACGATCCTAATGGTTTTTCTTATTTTAACAATCAATGGCACTTATTTTATCAGGCGTTTCCTTATGGACCTGTTCACGGTATTAAATCTTGGGTTCATATGATTTCTGATGATTTAGTCCATTGGAATTATCAAGGGATTCCACTCCTTCCAGATAGCCAAAATGATAGCCACGGGGTTTATTCAGGCTCTGCTTTGCCCATTGACGATAAGTTATTCTTAATGTATACCGGTAATATTCGCAATCACGAATGGGAGCGAAAAGCCTTGCAATTAGGAGCTTGGATGAATCAAGAGAATCAGGTTACGAAAATCGAAACACCATTAATTCTAACAGATACAGAACGTTATACCCAAAATTTTCGTGATCCACAACTATTCTCTTATGAAGATAGCTATTTAGCCATTATTGGCGCCCAAGATACAGAACTTCAAGGGAAAATTGCGGTCTTTGAGTCAACAAACCTGACCGATTGGCAATGGCTAGGTAATTTAACTTATACGGATTTACCAATGGGTTTTATGGTGGAATGTCCTAATTTAGTTTTTATTGAAAATCAACCCGTTTTATTATTTTGTCCACAGGGATTAGCGACCTCTGACTTAAGTTATCAAAATATCTATCCAAACACGTATATCCTAGGTAGCTCCTTTACTAAAAAGACGTTGACTATTGAAGATGCAACGACACTTAGAAATCTCGATGAGGGCTTTGATGTTTACGCAACTCAAGCTTTCAATGCTCCTGATGGGCGCGCATTATGTGTCAGTTGGATTGGTTTGCCCGAAATTGACTATCCTACCTATGAAGAAGGCTGGCTACATTGCTTAAGTTTAGTCAAGGAACTGACAATTAAAGATGGTGAACTTTATCAATATCCAGTCCAAGAACTAAAAAAACTTAGAACGAATCAGCGTTCATTTTCTGGTAAGTTAGCGAAGAACGAACAAGAATTAATCTCAAATACTTCTTTTACCTACGAAGCTGAATTAAAGCTTCCGAAAAATGAGATTGGAGAATTGAAACTTTTTGCTGATTCGCTGATAAATCAGTATTTACGCTTATATTTTGATACAGTATCTGGTAAACTAACGGTAGATCGATCAAAATCTGGAGTGCCCTTTGCAGAAGAGTTTGGAGTAACTCGAGAGATTGATTTGCCAAGTCATACAGAGCTTACTCTTACTATTTTTGTAGACCATTCTGTATGTGAGATTTTTATTAACCATGGATTTAAAGTAATCACCCTACGACTTTTCCCAGATGAAACTCAAACAAGCTTGCTAATTTCTGGTATAAATTCAGGAGAGTATCGCGGGGAAATATGGGAGCTAAATCGCTCATTAACTCCTTAAAGAAAGGATAACTATGACTATTAAATTAACCGATGTCGCTAAAAAAGCTGGCGTTTCTGCTACAACCGTTTCTCGAGTCATTAATAATTATGGCTATCTAAGTCAAAAAACTATCGACAAAGTTCACTGGGCAATGAATGAATTAAACTATCAACCTAATTCACTAGCCCGCTCCTTACAAGGTAAATCAACTAAATTAATTGGCGTCATCTTTCCTTCCGTTGGCAATCCTTTTTACGGTGAATTAATTGAAAAAATTGAAAATAAATTATTTGAAAAAGGCTATAAAGTTATTCTATGTAATAGTGCTGATAATAAAGAAAAAGAGCAAGAATATCTACGAATGTTGGCGGCTAACAAAGTGGACGGCATTATAGCTGGCGCTCATAATCTTGGAATTAAAGAATATGAAAATGTTAGTCTACCCATTGTTTCCTTTGATCGCTTCCTAGCAGATAGTATCCCGATTGTTGGTGGTGATAATTTCCAAGGTGGACAAATTGCTACCCAAGCATTAATTCAGAGTGGTGGGAAAAATGTAGCAATTTTTACTGGAACAAATCAATCTAATTCACCGACAAATAGTCGTTTAGAAGGTTATCTAGATACTATCCAGCGTTTCCAATTGGAACCTCATGTATTTGAATTCGATGGACAGCATTCACCCGCCTTGAAATCGTTAGAAATCAGAAAAATTCTAAAAGAAGAAACCGTTGATAGCATTTTTTGTACCGATGACATGACAGCGATTTTAACGATGAATGAAGCTAAAAATTTAAACTTAACTTTGCCTGATGATCTGAAACTTGTTGGGTACGATGGAACGTCATTCATTCAAACTTACTTTCCTCAGCTCACAACTATTGTTCAACCAATTGACGACTGTGCAATGTTATTAATTGATCTGTTATTGCAACGAATTGCCGATAAGGAAGCACCCTTAGAGCGAGAATATACTTTACCTGTAAAACTGATCCAAGGACGCTCAACTTAAATAAAAAACAACCAAAACAATAAGTTTTGGTTGTTTTTTTATTTAAGATTTTACTCGACTTCCTAAACTTATTTGACTAAATGTCAGTCAAGCTATAGCGAGACTCTTCATCTAAAGCATTTTAACAAACAGTAACCCTTCTATTTTCCTATTAAAAATCTGCTTAGTTATAGACACACTAAAAAAATACGTTCAAGAAAAGCCTTTTTAGAATCAAGATTTAGAAAAAGCGATTGCAATTATATTGAATCCCTGTTATTATCAACTTGAATCGATTCAAATCATTGAGTACACTGCACTTCAATTTGTTTGTTTACTAAACTAACTTCAAAAAGGGAGAACTTTACTATGAATTTTATTGACAACTTATCAGAGAAACTATTACCTATTGCTTCAAAAGTGAACAACCAGCGTCATCTTGGCGCTATTCGAGATAGCTTTATTGTAACGATGCCTTTAATTATGGCAGCATCCTTCTTTATTCTTTTAAATGCTGTTGTTTTTTCAAATGAATTTGTGATGAAAATTATTGATCTAAGTGCCTTAGCCGGTTTAGCGGGGATTGTAAATAATGGTTCTATGGGAATTTTAGCTATTCTAGTCTGTTATAATATTGGATTTAATTTAGCAACTTGGTATGTAAAATCTGGCAGAATTAATAACCCTGGATTTAGTCCTACTCATGCGGGTGGTTTGAGTTTAGCTTTAATGTTTATGATGATGCCTTTAAATAGTGTTGTCACTCTGGCTGATGGAAAAACTGCTGAAGTTGCAGGTGTATATCTGCAGGGGCTGACCTCTTCCTCTGGTTTATTCTTGGCAATGCTGGCTGCTTTGTTAGGGACTGAATTATTTGTCGCTTTATCACGTTTTAAAAAGTTACGTATTTCAATGCCTGATAGTGTTCCTCCTGCCGTTGCTACTTCGTTTAATTCTTTAATTCCAGAAGTGTTAGTAATTATTATTTTTGTAATCGTTATCTTCACACTGGATCAAACAACAGGCTTAACTGTTCCACAAATTGTTGACACTATTATTCAAACTCCATTAAAAGGCTTTGTCCTTTCTGCTCCTGGAATGTTATTTTTACAATTCATCTCAGATACTCTATGGGTCTTTGGGATGCACGGTTCAAGTATCTTATCTCCAATCAAATCAGCTCCAATGTTAGAAGCCATCCAAGAAAATATGACTGCTTTTGAAGCTGGAAAACATATTCCAAATATTGTCACTGAGCCTTTTATTGGTAGTTTTGGGCTGTTAGGTGGCGGTGGCTGTATCTTACCTTTAATCTTTGCAATTTTTATTGTTTCAAAAAGAAAAGAACAAAAAGATATTGCGAAGTTAGGTTTAGCTCCAAGTTTGTTTAATATTGCAGAACCTATTATGTTTGGTTTACCAGTTGTGATGAATCCTATTTTCTTAATTCCTTGTGCATTAATTCCATCCATTAACCTAATTATTGCTTATCTTGCTACAAGTGCCGGCTTAATTGGACGGACAGTTGCGGCGGCACCATGGATTACACCGCCCGTTATTCAAGCTTGGGTATCGACTGGTGGAAATATTCCAGCTGCCTTATTAGCCATCATCTTATTGGTTCTAGATGTTATCTTATTTATCCCATTTGTTTTAGCAAGCAATAAAGCAGCTAAAATCGAAGCAATTTAATTAACGAAAGGACTGTTATGAAAATGGCTAACTATAAAAATCCTGAATTAACGATTCATGAACGAATTACTGATTTAATGGCACGAATGACCTTAGAAGAAAAAGTCGGACAAGTCAATCAACACCTTTATGGTTGGAAAACCTATGCTAAACTCGATAATACTTTTGAACTGACAGATTACTTAAAAGATCATGTCGCTCTTGGCGGTGGACTAGGCGCACTCTATGGTTTATTTAGAGCAGATCCTTGGTCACAGGTTAATGAGAAAAACGGGGTCCCTGCTGAAGATAGCTGGCGACTTGCAAATAAAATTCAACACTATGTCATTACCCATTCTCGCTTAAGCATTCCAGTTTTATTTGCTGAGGAGTGTCCACATGGTCATCAAGGCTTAGGTAGCGTTTCCTATCCAACAAATATCGGAAAGGGAAATTCCTTTAATCGTGCGTTAATTGAGGAAACTTCACGGAATATGGCAGAAGAATTAGCGATGAAAGGCGTGCATCTAGCCCTAGTCTCTTCATTAGACTTAAGCCGTGATCCTCGTTGGGGCAGAACGGAAGAATGTTATGGGGAAGATCCTTATCTAGCAGCGGCTTTTAACCACTCGATTGTTAAAGGCTTTCAACAAGATTTAATCACCGATGCGCAAGATTTTGTACATCAAACGGTTGGAGAAATTAATCGCCAACCTTCGCAGATTGGCGTCGTTTTGAAGCATTGTATTGCTCAAGGTGATGCAATTGGCGGACATAATTCAGGAGCCGTTTCGATTGGCGAACGTGATTTTATGGAACTTTATTATCCGCTGCTTAAAAGCACCAAAAATGCGGTCGGTGTGATGGCTGCTTACAATGATCTAGACGGCGTTCCTTGTCATTCTAATCATTATTTATTGGAAACTTTATTGCGAAAAGAAATTGGCTATCAAGGGATTGTCATGGCTGACGGAACTGCTTTAGATCGCCTAAATAGTATTTATGGTTCAGACGAATTATCCGCTAAAAATGCTCTTTTTGCTGGCGTAGACTTAAGCCTTTGGGATCAAACTTATTTAAGCATTGTAAGTGGTGTAGAACAAAATATTATCCCGATGGAACTTCTTGATAAAGCTGTTTACCGTGTCCTAAGTATCAAATTTTTATTAGGCTTATTTGAAAATCCATATGTAGAAGCTCCAAGTCAAGCTACTTTAGAAAAAATAAAAACGTATCCTCTAGATAATAAAAAAATGGCTTTAGAAAGTATAACGCTATTAAAAAATAACGGAATATTGCCTTTAAAAGATGAAGCGAAAAAAATTGCTGTCATTGGTCCGAACGCTGATGCCATCTATAATCAGCTTGGTGACTATACTGCTCCCCAAACAGAAAAGATGCAACAGCAGACTATTTTTAGAGAGTTAATCAAAGCTTTTCCGACATCCAGTGTTGAGTATGCTCTAGGTTGTGAAATTCGGAATCTAGCTAATCAGGAATCTCATATTCAAGCAGCCGTAGAGTTAGCCGCTAAAAGTGATTTAATTATTTTAGTTCTTGGTGGATCAAGTGCCAGAAATTTTAATATGGAGTTTCTAAGTAACGGTGCGGTTTCTTCTAAGGGAGTCAATATGGATTCTGGCGAAAATGTCGATTTGTCTAGTCTAGCTCTCGGTGGTAAGCAGATGGACTTATTCACCGAGTTACAAACGTTAAATAAACCGATTGTCACTGTCTTAATTCAAGGTCGGCCACATGATATTGAAACAGTTTGTATGAATTCTGATGCAGTTTTAACAGCTTGGTATCCTGGTCAAGAAGGCGGAAGTGCCATTGCAGCTCTTCTGACTGGCGAAGAAAGTCCAAGTGGCAAATTAAGTCTTAGCTATCCACGAAATAGCGGGCAACTTCCAGTCTATTATTATCAACGGGATATTGCAATGAAAGAAGATTATTATGACTTAAAAGGCAGTCCGCTTCTTCCCTTCGGATTTGGTCAAACTTATACTCGTTTTGAGTATCAAAAAATAACAGTAAATAACTCAAATTTAACAAAAAATGATTTAGAAAATGGACAACACCTTCATTTAACTGTTTCAATTAAAAATACTGGTTCTTACGATGCAAAAGAAACTATTTTATTATTTGTAAAGCTAGCTGGTGGATCAGTCATTCAACGTAAAAAAATATTACGCGGCTTTGAAAAATATTATTTTAAAAAAGGAGAAGCCCAAGATATTGATTTTTATCTAAGCTATGAGGACTTATGTTACTATGATGCTGATCAACGTTTTAAATTAGCCGAATCTTTCACCATTTTGATGGATTGCTTACAAGAACCCTTCTCTTTCCATTCCTCTACAAACTAACCTACTAAATAAACCCACAGCCAGTATCAGAGTTTTTGATACTGGCTGTGGGTTTATTTAGATACATAAGCTAATTCTTCAGGGTATCTAAATAACTTATTTGAATTAATTTACTTTTGCCCCATCCTTTCGCCATCACTATCCAATCATTGATTCTAAAGCAAGAATAATCATCTCATTAAAGGTTGTTTGTCGTTCTTCCACAGAAGTTTGTTCACCTGTAATCAGGTGATCACTAACTGTCAACAAAGATAAGGCTGCTACACCAAATTTTGCTGCCATATAGTATAGTCCTGCTGTTTCCATTTCAACGCCTAATACTCCATACTTGCCTAAGCGCAGGAAATCTTCTTTATCTTTATAGAAAGAATCATCCGATAGAACATTTCCAACATGGATAGACATCTTTTTTTCTCTTCCTAAATGGTAGGCACGATCAATTAATTCAAATGAGCCAATTTGCGGAAAATCATAGGTTGGAAAATCATTTCTGATCATTGATGAATTCGTAGCAGCCGCTTGTGCAATCAAGATATCTCTCATAGCAATTTTTTCTTGAAGCGCGCCACAGGTTCCAATACGAGTTAACTTTTTAACATTGTAATCATTGATCAATTCATGGATATAAATAACTGCTGAAGGCATACCCATTCCTGTTCCTTGAACTGAAATTGGAATACCTTTATAGGTACCTGTGTAGCCCAACATGCCTCTAACTTGGTTGTAACAAACAGCATTTTCCAAAAAAGTTTCAGCAATATACTTTGCTCGCAATGGATCCCCGGGTAATAGGACACGTTCAGCTATGTCTTCTTTCTTTGCTTCAATATGAAAACTCATAAAATCCCTCCTAAGCATTCTTTTTGTATCCGTTTTCCAAACTAATATAACACAAAGCATTTATCAGTTCCGTTAGAAAGATAACAATAGAAATATGAGCTATTTCACAATTTTACTGTTATAAACGCCATTTAAGCAAACGCTTTCAAAATGTAGAATAAAAATAAAAGTACGTTATTTCCACTTTCTTAAATCTTGAAATTCTTCTGCCTCATCACAAATTAGAAATAATTTTTTCTTGTCGATAATATGCAAGTATTTCCCTCTAAATTCAATAATTTTTTCATGTTGAAACTCACTGAGTGTTTTAGAAACTGATTCACGAGAAACGCCTAACATATCAGCAAAAAGCGATTGATTAATCTTCATATCGATTTTGGAAAGTCCGTCATTCGTAGTGCCAAAATTGTAATAAAAATCAACAATTAAATTGGCTACCTTCCTACGAACATCGAAAAAGGTTAAGTAACGAATCAGTCGATTTAAACGTCGAGTACGATTGGCTAAAATAGAATACGTTCTTTTTAAAATAACAGGATGCGTATCAATTAAGAAAAGAAAGTTCTTTTTAGAGATCGTCAATAAGGTCACATCAGAAAGTGCCTCCACAGTAGAAAGACGATAGTCAACATCGGAAAGTGCTTCTGTTTCACCAATTACATCGCCAGGTGTTGCAATACCAAGAATTATTTCTTTACCGTCATGCATTCGGTAGATTTTGAGTAAGCCCGAATGAATAAAGTAGATTTCTTCAGTATCATCATTTTCAAACATTAGGATGTGATTTTTCTTATACTTTCTAGTTCTAAAAAAGTGTTCGTAGGCAGCGAGTTCTTCATTCGATAGATCTGAAAAAATTTCAATATTTTTTAGGTTTTCAATCACTTGAAACATCCTTTCAAAAAACACTATTTAGACTGATTGTATCATTTAATAACAGTACTGGGAATGTAGATATTTAAGTTATTCAAAAATACTGAAGAAAAAAGGACTATGGAAATGAATTTAACTAGGGTCTGAAAAATTGAATTAGATGAAGTGATAGCCTTGAATGGAGTGTATAGTAATTGGAAAACGGCCTACTGCCAATGCTTTTGACAATCTAGATAGTCATACTGGAAGTAAATTATTTTGAAAATAAAAACCAAGCATTTACACTAATTTAAATAAAAATAAGGATGTAGGAATGCGATAGAAGGAGTGATTTTTTGAAAAATTTGTTAGAAACAAGGGTTCATATTACCGAGGGAGGTTCAACAATCAGAAAAGAAGGTTTAGCGGGAATCACAACTTTTATAGCTAACTCTTATATTGTTGCTGTTAATGGAACTATTTTAAGTATGACAGGGATGTCTTATGGAGGGATCACAATCTCTACAGGATTAACGGCTTTCGTTGGATGTATGCTTATAGCAAATGCTCCATTGGTTTTAGTCCCTGGTATGGGTGATAATGTCTTTTTTGTCTTTGTTTTAGTCGCATCATTTGGATTAACTTGGCAGCAAAGTTTAACGGCTACACTAATGGCTAATCCAACCGTTTTCACTGAAGAGTTGATTCTAGATGCCTAAATAACGCAACTAACAGAGCGATGTCGCCAACATGCAATCAATCGCCTTAATTATGGATATCAAACCAATTAATATCACCGGAATCAAAGAAAGTGATCTGGCAATTTTATGAGGCAACGCCTCGATAATGCCCTTGACGCTCTATCAAAAACTCCTTATGAAGAGAGGCTTCTACAATTAACTATGTGTCAAAAACAAGCGTACTTCTTTTGTTCTATTCAACATACAGCTGTAAATTTGGTACCTATTCAAAAAATCATCCTTATTTTACAACGAAAATAAAAAAAGCCAATCATGGATTCGGCTTAAAGAATATCGAAAAGGTTGTAAAAAATATCAAAGACATTTTGAAATTCAACAAACCTCTACCGAATTTAAATTGTGTGTTTTTGTTAAAAACAACTAAAAAATGTGTTTGGCTAGAAAACGATAAGATCTAGTAGATGAACTTTATAGTATTCCTCATTAGCTTAGTGGTTCTAGCTAGTCTAACACTTTTTCTTCATAACTATAAACCATTCCATAAAATTAATTTTAGTAGTAATCTAAATTGATTAGACAACAATAAAAAATAGATGAAACTATTGAAAAGTATTCATATTACAATCGGATTCTTTTCAATAATCCTCAGCATATTTCACTATCATTCCTCATATTCATCAAAAATTGGATCACCATATAGCATGCTCCCAGACAACGCCATGTAAAGTTCTTCTAGATAAGCCATCTCTGAATTATCGTTACCTGAACTACTACCATCAGATTGCGGGGCCAACGTATAAATATCTTTTTGAAGAAATTCATTTTTAGGATTGACCTTTTTAAATTTTTTATCGCCTTTTTCAACTAAAATTGCTGTTTTTCCATCAGGAAGAGGTGTTGAATAGTTATCTTCAACCTTTTTTTGATCATTTTCTTCCTCTTCAGGCTTTTTAACATCCTTTTCCCTTGGGGTATAACCAGGTGGTAAGGGAGTTACCTCAACTGTCGGATTTAATGGATCCACTGGCGATACATTCTGGCTATCATATTTATCATGGTCTAACTTATATACATACGCACTATCTTCAGCATGAGCTACTTCAGGGTTATCCAGAACTAAGATTCTAACTGAAAATAAACAACCGACTAATAAGGAGCAGCGTGCATAGTTTTTTGGTTTAGGATAAAACACGAGCTACCTCTCCTTTTTTTAATAGTTTATCATTTCTAGCCTTTGCAATACATTTTCCAAAAACTGCCCAGTCTCCCGCTGTTGGCGGTGCACTCCAAACAATCACTTTTAACTTATCGCGCATATCATTTAAGGTGTAATCACAAAGCAAAATGTCAATATCATCTGTTAACTGATTACTAATTTCAATATTGATAAAGTCGAATGTTTGGATATTCCGATAAATAAAATTGTTGTAATTCTCACCTAGCGTAAAATCAATACACACTTTAATCGGAATCGAGAAAAAGGATGTCGGCAGCAAATTAATTAGTAAAAATAGATATCGATTTAATAAATGAATATCATTTTGTGTAACTAACTGTAGTTTCTTAGATTTGGCTGCTTTTGCAATTAAGTAATGACAAAACTCTAATACTTCTGGATAATTTTCTTCGACAAACCTAGCTTGGACAAGAACATCTAATTCAGTTTGCATACGTTTAAACGTTAAAATAGGATAATGAATTTTCATTAAGCCATTCGTTAAGTCCTCGCTCAAAGACTCATCTTCTATTTCACCAAAATAGGTTTGAAATTCTGTTATAAAAAATTTTGTAAATAAATCTGGTTCCATTTGCTCAACAACTAATGGAAATTCATTTAAGCCCTTAATAAATTGGACCAGTAAGTCAGCATCATACTGATTAATTTTTTCATTAAATGAAAGGTGATGAGCTTCCTTAATTATTTTATTTAAGTACTTATCTTCAGAATATCTTTCCATCATTGGTTTTATTTTAATGTTTTTTTTATTTTCAGTTCTAATTTGACAGATACTTACAAAATAAAGCAACTTAATTTTACTTGCTTGTGTTAAATAAATCCCTGTTTTTTCTTCAACATTTTTAACAAAATGTAGCACTTGTTTTTTAAAATTTGTCGAAAATGGATAATAATCGTTCCCATAAACATATGTGTAAAGATTACTCATATAAACTCGAATTGCTACTTCATCTCCTGCTAGCTTAAAACGAGAGGAAAGTTTAATGCCTAATTCTTCCAGAGTTGCTTTCAATTGATTTACCTTGTTGTAAACCTTTGTCCGACTTGTATAAAAAAGCTTGGCATACTCTGATGAGTTTGTAAAAGTTTCTTCAAAAACATCTTGAATAATTTGGAAGCCAAGTGAATTTTTCACATAAATATTTTTTAAAACTTCTGTTGAAAAACTGATATTTTTTTTAAGTTTAAATGTTTGATTGGACTTCTCAATATGGATGTCATCACTTAACTGATAACTTTCAATATCTTGCTTTAACTCTTCAAATGTACTAAATAGGATAAACTCCGATACATCCATTCGTTTTTTTATATCTGCAATGGACACTTTTTGTTGAAAATTCTCTTCAATCGTAGTTATCAAAAGTAGTTTGCGAATATCTGTCTTAGATAAAAAACTATGCATTCATCTCCGCTCCCCTTTCATTTCAAAATGCTTATCTTGCTTTATATTAATTTAATTCAAAGAAACCCCAACCTAATCTGTAATTGGAATTTTACACTATTATTCTTTTTATTGTTTTGCTTTTAATTCTTGCTCTCTTCTTTTTTTACGACGAGCCAATTTCTTTTTACGAGCTAATAATTGTTTACGTTCTTCTTCTTCTTTTTTCTTTTTTTGTTTAATAATAAAGAAAATTAATATTCCTACTATTAGAATTAATAATAGCCCAACTAAAACATAAATCCAAGTATTATTTTTTTTAATAGTAACATCTGTCTGATTATATTTCTTCGCATCTTCTGATTTGATTGTAAAATCTTTAGTAAATGACCAGCTATCTTCCTTAGCATCGACATTTAAAGTTAATGTATAATCACCAGCTTCTAGTCGTTGTCCCTCTAGCGCAATTGGATAGTCAAAATTTGAATTAGGTGCCATTTGCATGTTTTTTTTACTACTTTCATAAACTGTTTCTTTTGCACCTTTTTTAGTTACTTTCGCATCAATATTCATACTATTTATATAGGTTGATTCAACATTTTGAAGATTTGCATTGATTACATTACGAAGATTAATCTGAGAAGGTTCAACGTTATTTAATTCTAATTTAGGTTTCACTTCTTGATCTGTTTGATTCAACAATAATGCCACAACATATGCATATTTATTGTTAATTGCTAAGCCTTGACCATCCTGATTTGAACCTTCAGAATCTGCAGAATCAGCTTTTTCTTTAATTGTAATTCCTCCCGACAAAATACCGTCAAATTTAGTTTCAGGCATTTTAATTGTTAGCGGAACTTTTACTAAACTCTTAGCTGGAATAGTTATTTCATTACTAACCGTTACAATTTTTTTCAAGTCAATTGGCAAAGTACTATCTGTTTTCGTCTTTGTTTCGCCATACTCTACAACTCCATTTATATTAGTAATTGCAGTATTAACACTCGGCTCTACTGTAACATCTTTTTCAGTATCATTTCTTAAATTCATTTCAATAGTTTGTTCGCTATTCGGTTCAACTCTTAAATCAAAATACGTTTTTGTTTTATCACGCTGATTTTCTGGAATAATTGCTTCCACTGCGAAATTTAATTCAGCTGCTTGTCCATTAGATGGAATTTGGATCATTCCCATAAGTAATAACGCTATAAGTAAAATTATATTTTTAACTGTTTTTTTCATGATTCTGCCTCTTTCCAATATTAGTTGAAAAGCATCGACATTTTTGCCGATGCATTTCAACGAGAATTTAATTTAGTTGATTATGGTTGTGGTGTATCAGATAGTGTCCATGTTAATCCAGTTACATATTCTTCTGCATATTTTGTAGTATTTCCTGGTACTGCTAATGAGATACTTGTTGCTCCCTCAGCAGCGTCACTTCCGAAACGATAAACCCAAGTTCCAGCACCTTCGCCAGTTTTAGCTCCTAAAATATTTTCAGCAACTCCATCGCCATTAGCATCGATTGTTAGATCGAAATTAGCTTTAGCGATTGATGGTGCTAATGAAGTTGATACTGAATCTACTTGACCATTAGCAACAGAAATCAAAGCTCCATCTAATGTACCGCTTGCTGATTTAAATTGTGTATCTTGTTTTAATTGAACAGTCCAACCGTTTGTTCCCCCACGTTTATCTGTTACTTGTAAATAGTTTGGACGTAGGCTACCGTCTGATAATACTTGTGCTTTAGCATTATAAGTTACATCTTTAGTTGTAATTTTTTGCTCATCGAAACCAAATGATGATGCGAAATCAATACTTAATGGTCCATTAGTTCCTGGATTTGGATCTGTGATTCCATCTGGATCTTTCGGTGTTACTTCACTACCTGGTGCAGTTGGATCAACTGGTGGTGTAATTGCTGTATCTGGAACGAATTTTACTTTTGCATTTGAATTATATACGCCTACATCTGCAGCTGATGCAGTTGTTCCTCCGATTGTTAAAGCTAATAATGCTACTGCCCCTGCAGTGATAAATGTTTGTTTTTTCATTTTTTATTTCTCCTCTTTTATGTTAGTTTTTTTATTTTGTATGAATTCGTAAATTTTTAGTTTTAATTAAAAGTTACTTGCTGGTACGTCACCTAAAGTCCAAGTTAATTCTGTTGCATATTTTACTGCATCTTTTGGTGTAGTTCCTGGAATTGATAATGTGATTGCTTTATTCTTCTTAACTGTTACGCCATCAACTTCAGTATCTTCAATTGTACCGAAAACATCTAACCAAGTTAAAGCTCCTGAACCAACTTCAGCATTCATGATAGGTGAAGCTGCACCTGTTGGGTCTAGTGTAACATCTTTTACAGTTGGAGCGGTTGTTAACGCTTCACTAACTGCTACACCATTTGTGAATGAAATCGCTGCACCTGTTAATTCTTTGTTAGTTGTTGTTGCATTTGTAAATTGACCTTCTTGTTTCACAGTCAATGACCATCCACTATTTGTTCCACGAGTATCTGTTACTTGAACATAGTTTGGTTTTAATGTACCATCATCTAATTTTTGTGGTTCTGCAAAATAAGTCATATCTTTATTCGTAATTTTGTTTTGACCAAAGCTCACGCTTGAAGCATAGTCAATACTTAATGGTCCAGCTGTTCCTGGTTCTGGTGTTTTTCCATCTGGAGTAATCGGAGTTACTTCTGTTCCAGGAAGTGTTGGATCAACCGGTGGTGTAATACCAGTATTAGGTACAAATTCAACCGAACCTGTTGATTTGTATGTTCCTGCATCTGCTGCTAATGCCACTGATGTTGTGCTTAGTGCTGTTAATACGATTGCTGATGTTGCGATAATTTTAGTTAATTTCATTTTTATTTCCTCCTAGTTTGTAATAAAATAGTATACTTCCAATTAAAAAAACTAATACCTGTCAACCACATATGTTGATTTTGTAATTCTCCAGTTTGTGGCAACCGATTTAAGTTTGGTGTAGCTGGATTTACCGTTACTGGTAATTTTCCATTTGGTTTTGGTTCTGGTTTTGGTTCTGGTTCTGGTGTTTCTTTTGGGTACTCATACGTCCCATAAAAACTAATATCTCCAGTTGAGTTGTAACCTTGAGTTGATTCTGCGAATACCTCTTTGAAAGGAAGAATACTGAACAAAATTACAACTGAAAAAATAAAGCTTTTGCTTAAGGTGTTCATATGTCTCCTCCTTTTAAGGGGCATCCTGTAAAGTCCAAGTGATAGAGCCGGTATATTCTTCTGGATATACTTCTTCTGTCTGAACATTAAGTGATAAGCCATCACCATTTGGTATCCAGCTATCAGAAATGTTTACAGGTACACTGCCTGTGTTGGTATCTTCATAAATAGTAATCAAGTCTGTTCCTAAATCTTGTTGAATACCATTGTTTGTATATTTTAAAGCATTTGGTAAAGTTTTATTTGTTGAACTAGTCAAGATTTGATCCATTTTTGCAGTTAACAGCCATGGCGATTTAGTTAATCGTGTATCTTGGATAGTTAAACTCCCCACCATTGATTGAATTGGGTATTTCTTAGATCCAGAAACTATTTTCAAATCGTCGCCAAAATCAATCGTACTTGGTGCAGAAGTAAAAATTAAACTTCCATCAAGGACATCTGTTTGAGTTGTATTCGATGCGACCATATCGGCAACCCAATTATTTGTATAGTTCCCACTTGCTTCAGCTTTTGAAGAAATAATACTAGCTAGAGCTACATTGTCTTTTACCGTTCCTTTATAACTCAAGGTAAGGTTTTTAGACCAGTCAAGTTGATCTGCTTCCGTGATAGTAGCCGTTAGAACTTTGTTGGCTTCATCATAAACAACATTTCCTTTTGCACTTCCATCATCTGTTACCAATGTAAAATCGCCAATATCTGTCAATTTATCGTCAATTGGTATAGTGATTGTGAAGGCTTTATAGAAGACTGCTGGTGTTTCTTCAGCTAATTGACTACTTAATTGTGTTTTAAATTGAATTCTTTCAGTCAAGGTAGCTGTAGCACCTGAACTTCCATCAAGTTTTTCAACAGATTGAATTAGTTTAAAACGATTTTGCTTGTAAACAAAAGTTACATCTTGTGGCTGATCTTCAATGACACCCGATGCTGCTCCTTGTGTTCTTAAATACTCATAACCATTCAAAGGAATCGAGCTTTCAGAGTAAGGATTTCCAACATCATCTACAATAACTTTGTCTTCAGCAAGTTTATTCCCAACTTCATCTTGGTAATGTACATTTACTGTTCCAATTCCAGGTGTAACTGAAACTTGAATTTCTTTACTGACATTGCCAAATGTAAAGATAACTGGGTAAGTTCCAACAGCTTCTTTCATTTTCGATACATCAACAGTTAACGTACTTAAATCTGTCAGTTGAGTCCCTGTTGCTAAATCCCACGCTTCTGTACCTGATAACGATTGAATAAACGTTTTTAATTCAGCTTCCGTTTGTGGATATTGTGGCAACTTAAAGGTTACATTTTTCCCACGTAGTGCTGTGGTTCCAGATGTAGCTGTGTCTTCATCCCTAATGAATATCGGAACTTTAACTGGTGTTGTATGACCTGCTTTATCTGTTAAGATCACTTCATACATTGGCAATACTGGACCAGCTTGATTCATATCAGGTTGAGGAAGGCTTCCAGCACTAACCGTTACTCCTGCACCAGCTGTATTATCTGACTTATCTTTGATGTCTTTTACAAATGGTGTAAAGTCTGTCGGGAATTGACTTCCTTTATCAAAAACTTGGATCACTCCAGTTCCTTCTGGCGGCGTTACATCCTGTACCTTAACAGCACTGGAAATCTTTGTTCTAAAGTCTAAGTTAGCTGTTGCAGTTACATCAATATACGGTTTGATAAAACCATTAGGAATATCAATACTGTATTTTCCATCTGCACTTGCTATTCCCTCCAAAGTCTTGCTCACACCTTCTTCAGTGTAATCAATAAAGACCTTTGAACCTTTTGTTGCTGTACCTGTAACTTTGTCTTGTGCATCTGTGATTGGATCCAACGTCACGTCAATTGCTCCAAGAGAAATAACTTTTGCTGTTCCCAGATTGAAATCAGTTCCATTCATTCCTGCATTCGTTGAAGTAATTGTTGTTGTTGTTCCACCGTTTGTTGTTAAATCAGTTAACACATTTGATTTATCTGGCATGGTCCAATTGAATAGTGCTGTATCATTACGATCCCCTGTACCAGCCACTCTCCAATAATTCACGCCAATTGCATCGATATGCATTTTACCAGTAGACATTGTAGACCAATCAAACATTCGTTGACTTGTTTTATTGTATAACAAGACACTTAATGGATTATCAAAGTTTAAGCTTGTTCCAGCATAATTGCCTTCAAACCTTGCAAAATACCCACTACCACCAGTTGCCTTCATTGATAATCGAGCTCCTGGCGCTACGTAGACATCCTCTGCTAATCTTAAAACCGGTTGATCTCCACCAGTTTTTTCAAATTCAACATCGGCATCTTCTGCAACATGTAAATACTTACCTGGGTTATTTCTAAATAATCCATTGTTAGTAGTAATTTTAACTTTAGCATTCTTCTCAATATCCATTGCAATTGCATTAGTACCATTACGATAGAACATTCCATTTCCTTTTGAATCAATTAATACATTAGAGTTCTCTTTGATAGTAAAGGAATTCTCTGATCCTCCTGACAAACCTAGCCAGAACATACTATCTCCTACAGACGTATGATTAATCGTAATATTTCCATCTAGAATTACATTTCGAGCTTCCGCTACTTCTTGATTAGATGCTGAACCCGATTGCACTTGTGCAATCGTAATCGTTGTATTCCCTAGATATTTGGTTATACCATTTACATTATGAGTAATCTGAGGTCCTTGGTAGTCAACATTCGTGTAGGACAAGGTCACTTCATTAGTGCTATCTTGGACATTCATCGGACCATAATAATTCAGTCCAATAATTTTTATATCCTCAAATCCATAATCTTTAGGATCTGAGTTGGAATTACTAACGTAGATATTATCCGTTCCTCCAATAGTTCCATTTCTTTCAGTCAAAGTATGAATTTCTCCTGTTAATGGATTTTTACCAGAGATACGCATATATTTTTTTTC